>JAGPDF010000005.1:0-50194 GCA_018057705.1 Thermoanaerobaculia bacterium
GTCGCGGCGATCTTCTGCATCACGATGCCGCTCTTGCCCATGCCGGTGCAGACCACCCGGCCGGGTGCCGCGCGCAGCCGCTCGACGGCGCGGTCGAAGGTCTCGTCCAACTGCGCCACCAGCCCGGCGACCGCGGCCGCCTCGATCTCCAGAACCTGACGGGCGACTTCTCTCGGGGGACGCGGGGATATCGGCATCTTCCCGGGATTATATGGCGCGATTCAGGCCGGGACCTGCACCACTCACGGCACGAGCTCGAGGGCGAATCCGGAGGACAGTCGGATCGAAGTGAAGTGCCGCCGGTCGGTGGTCGCGATGCGGGCGACCCGCAAGCGTGCCGCGACGGCGACGACCGAGGCATCGACGAAGCCGATCTCGGGCTTGCGGTCGAGGAGCTCGCGGACGAGGTCGAGGTCGGCGTCGTGCAACGGTTCGACGGCGAGCTCGCGGCCCAGAGCGCCGAGGAAGGCGCGCTCGGCGGCGGAACCCAGCCGGTCGTGGAGCAGGTAGCAGACCTCGGGCAGGACCGTGACCGGCACGATGCGAAGCCCACGCTCCGACGTGAGCAGCCGGGCGGCGCGGGCGTGCCAGGCATCGTCGGCGTCGGCCGCCGCGAAGAGGATGCCGGTGTCGAGGATCAGCGCCACGGAGTCAGCGTGGGCCCGCGCGCCGTCGTTTCGACGGCTCGGCGGGAGGAGCCGGCGCCTCGTCGGCATCTCCCGGAGCGCGCTTCGCGGAGGTCTCCGCGAAGAGGAGATCTTCATGGCGCTCGGCGATGTCGGAGCGCCCGCTGCGGCCGATGCCGACGAAGGCGAGCGCCGTGTCCGGCGCCTCCCGGCGACGCACGAGGTACTCGCCGATCGCTTCGCGCACCAGGAGCGCCTTGGGCTCGCCACGCCGCTGCGCCAGGAACTCGAGCTCGCGCTCGGCCGCCTCGTCGATGAAGATCGTCGTACGCTTCATGTGACGTACGCTAGCATACGTCTACGGTGCCTGCCGGGCTCCAGGATGGGCGGGCGGCTGGCAGAGAGAGAGGTGTCAGGCGGAAGAGGCGCAGACCGCTGGGCTCAGCCGCAAACTGCCGCGCGGATCCGCAGCAGAGAGGCGAGGAGCGCTTCGGCACGCTCGGGAGGGAGCTGGGTGTCTTTGTCCGAAAGCGCCTGGTCGGGGTCGGGGTGGACTTCGAGGAAGAGGCCGTCGGCGCCGGCGGCGACCGCAGCGCGGGCGAGCGGCTCGGCGAACTCGCGGGCGCCGGCGGTGCCGTCCGCGCCCGCTCCCGGGAGCTGCAGCGAGTGGGTGACGTCGTAGATCACCGGGATGCCGTCCTGCTGCATCCAGGCGAAGCTGCGCATGTCGACCACAAGGTTGTGATACCCGAAGGACGCGCCGCGCTCGGTGACGGTAACTTTGTCGTTACCCGCGGCGCGGATCTTGTCCACCACCCGCCGCATGTCGTCCGGGGCCATGAACTGCCCCTTCTTGACGTTCACCGCCCGGCCGGTCGCGGCGGCCGCCAGCAGGAGGTCGGTCTGGCGGCAGAGGAAGGCGGGGATCTGGAGGACGTCCACGACCTCCGCCGCGGGCGCGCATTGCGCCGGCTCGTGGACGTCGGTGAGCAGCGGCAGCGAGAACTGCCGGCGGACCTCGGCGAGGACCTCGAGGCCGAGGGCGAGGCCGGGTCCGCGAAAGGACTTCCCGGAGCTGCGGTTCGCCTTGTCGAACGAGGCCTTGAAGATCAGCTTCAGGCCGAGACGCTGCGCGATCCCGGCGAGGAGCCCGGCGGCGCGAAGCGTCGTCTCCATGCTCTCGATGACACAGGGACCGGAGATGACGGGAAGGTCCCGGCTGCCGATCGGGATGCCGGGTGCGAGCTCGACAGAGGGCGTCGTCACGCCAGCTGTCTTTCGCGCGCCTCGATCGCTTCGGGCCGCGCCTCGCCGGCGCGCTTCCTGTTCTCGGCGAGCGCCGCGGCGATGTAGGAGACGAAGAGCGGGTGCGGCTCGGTCGGCTTCGACTTGTACTCGGGATGGAACTGGCAGCCCAGGTACCAGGGGTGTCCGGGGAGCTCGACCATCTCGATGAACTTGCCGTCCGGGCTGCGGCCGGAGATCACCAGGCCATGCTCCTGGACGAGGGCCAGGTACTTGTGGTTGACCTCGTAGCGATGCCGGTGACGCTCGGAGATCGTCTCGACGCCGTAGATCGAGCGCGCGAGCGTGCCCTCCTTGAGGCTGCACGGATAGGCGCCCAGGCGCATCGTGCCGCCCATCTCCTCGACGCCCAGCAGGTCCCTGAGCTTGAAGATGACCGGCTGCGCGGCGTCGTTGTCGAACTCGGTGGACGTCGCCTCCTTGATGCCGCAGACGTTGCGCGCGAACTCGATGGTCATGCACTGCATGCCGAGGCAGATGCCGAAGAACGGCACCTTGTGCTCGCGGGCGTAGCGGATCGCCTTGATCTTGCCTTCGGTGCCGCGCTTGCCGAAGCCGATCGGCACCAGCAGCCCGTCGACCTCGAACAGGGCGCGCGGCCAGCTTCCGGCCTCGATCTCCTCGGCGTTGATGTAGACCAGCTCGACCTTGGTCTCGTTGGCGACGCCGCCGTGGGCGAGCGCCTCGTTGAGGCTCTTGTAGGCGTCCGGAAGCTCGATGTACTTGCCGACGATGCCGATACGCACTTTGTGCTTGGGGTTCTTGACCCGCGAAACGAGGGCCTCCCAGGGCGCGAGGTCGCGCTCGTAGCGTGGCAGGTTCAGCTGATCGAGGAGCGTCTCGTCGAGACCCTCGCGCGCGAACATCAGCGGTACTTCGTAGATCGTCGAGACGTCGCGCGCCGCGATCACCTGCTCGGGCGCGACGTTGCAGAACAGCGCGATCTTCCGCCGTACCTCGTCGGGAATCGCCCGGTCGGCGCGACAGAGCAGGACGTCGGCCTGGATGCCGAGCGCCCGCAGGTCGCGCACCGAGTGCTGGGTCGGCTTCGACTTCAGCTCTTCGGCGGCGGCGATATAGGGCACCAGGGTGAGATGGACGTTGACCGCGTTGTTCCGCCCGAGCTCCAGGCGGAACTGGCGGATCGCCTCGAGGAACGGCAGCGACTCGATGTCGCCGACCGTGCCGCCGATCTCGACGATCACCACGTCGACTCCCTTGCCGACGCGGATCATCGCCTCCTTGATCTCGTCGGTGATGTGCGGCACGACCTGAACGGTCTTGCCGAGGTAGTCGCCGCGGCGCTCCCTGTTGATCACCGTTTCGTAGATCCGCCCGGTGGTGTAGTTGTTGAGCTTCGAGGTGATGGTGTGGGTGAAGCGCTCGTAGTGCCCGAGGTCGAGGTCGGTCTCGGTACCGTCGTCGGTCACGAAGACCTCGCCATGTTGATAGGGCGACATGGTCCCCGGATCGACGTTGACGTAGGGGTCGAACTTCATCAGTGTGACGCGGAAGCCGCGCGACTCGAGGAGGGCTCCGATCGAGGCGGAGGCGACTCCCTTGCCGAGGGACGAAACCACGCCGCCGGTCACGAAAATGTACTTGGTCGTCATTGCTGCGCTCCTCATTGGGCGGTTGAGCCAGGATCCTGGCCCAGTTCGATCCGGAGCCGCGCGTCCACCTCGGCGGCATCCTCGGGGGTGTCGACCCCCAGCGACGGCCGGGCGCCGGTCAGGACCCGGATCGTCATGCGGTTCTCCAGAGCGCGCAGCTGCTCCAGGGATTCGCTTCGTTCGAGCGGTGTCTGGGGGAGGGCGGCGAGCTTCAGCAGCGCCTCCTTCTGGTAGCCGTAGATACCCAGATGGCGCAGGGGTGCGGCGCCCCCCGGCAGACGTGGAAACGGAATCGGCGCACGGCTGAAATAGAGCGCGTAGCCCTCGCGATCGAGAACCACCTTGACGGCGCTCGGGCTGTCGAGATCGCCGGGGAGAGCGTCGGCCGCCAGGGTGACGATCGGATCGCCGGGATAGGCGCGGAGATGGCTCGCGACCCGGCTGATGCCGTCGGGATCGATCAGCGGCTCGTCGCCCTGGATGTTGATCACCGCGGCGCAGTCCCAGTCCTTGGCCGCCCAGGCGATCCGGTCCGTGCCACTGGCGCATTCGGCGGGGGTCATCTCGACCTCGCCGCCGAAAAACTCGACGGCGCGTGCGATGCGCTCATCGTCGGTCAGGACGACGAGCCGGTCGAGCCCCCTGGCGCGGGCCGCACGGCGGTAGACATGTTCCACCATCGGCTTGCCGGCGAGCGGATACAGGGCCTTGCCGGGGAGCCTCTGCGAGCCGTAACGGGCGGGAATGGCCCCCACGATGGCGGAGCCCGGAGATGCTGCCGGGGGGCCGCTGGGACGATCGACGCCAGAGTAGGGGTGCACGTCTCAATTTACTTCGCCGCGCGGGGCGAGTCAATCACGCCACCACCGCCGGCCAACGCGGCCACTCTCGCGGCCTCCGCCGCCTTCTCCCCGGCGTCGTTGTGCTACCGTCGCGCGCTGTGTCGCGCGGGAATTCGAAGACTCCAAACCGCTTTGCCTGGAGCCGGTCTGCCTGGGTCGCCGCCGCCGCTGTCGTTTTCGCTCTCGCCGGCGTCGAGCTGCGGCACCGCACCCCTCTCTTCGGCGCGGCCGCCGACGCTCCGATCTGGATTTGGCGCAATCACGACCTGCGCCATGTCCAGGCGGCAGGCTTCTACGCCGTCAAGGAGTTCGACCTCGTCGAGGTCCCCTTGCAGGCCGAAGCCCGGATTCTCGGCGATGGCGAGTACCTGCTGCTGGTGAACGGTGCGCGCATCGGCTCGAACCGCTATACGTCTGCGGCGCCCATCGACCGCTACCGGGTCGAGCGCTTTCTGGTGCCGGGCCGCAATCGCCTGGTCGTCGAGCTCCGCAGCCCTTCCGGGGCCGGCGGGCTCTCCTTCGAGCTCTCGGCTGCCGGGCATCAGCTGGTGCGTTCGGACGCCTCGTGGACGATCTACGAGACGCACTGGCGCGGCCTCACCGGCGATCGTCCGATGCCGCCGGGCGAGCGTCCGATGCAGCTCGGCCGAAGTCCCCTCGGCCGCTGGGGCCGGCCCGCTCCGGGCCCCGAACGTCCGGCTTTCGAGAGTGCGCTGGCGGCCGCGGAACCGATCGCAGCCGAGCACTACCGGGTCTGGCCGGGGGACGGCTCCTGGCAGCGCACGGCTCATCGCTCCCGCCGACCACCGAGCATGGGGGCGCTCGTGGAGTTCGACTTCGGTATCCAACGCACCGGCTACCTGCAACTCGCCTTTCGGGAGGGGTCGGGCCGTCGCGCGGCGGACCCGTCGGCGGCGGTCCTGCTGGCGTTCGGGGACGAACCGATCGGCGAGCCGCCCTGGAGCGCAACGACCCTCTTCCACCCGATCCCGGGCGACGGGCTCTACCAGGATTCGACCGTGCGCAAGTTCCGCTATGTCGCGGTCGCCGGGTTGCCCGGGGTCTTCAGCGGCGAAGTCCTGGCGACGACCGAGGCTTCCTTCCCGGCGCTCGCGCCGCCGCCTGAGTCCGCGCGGGGCATTCTCGGTGTCCGGCCACCGCCGTCAAGCGCGCCGGTGGAGCACGAAGTCTGGCGCGAACTCAAGCGCGCGTCGGGCCGCGCTGTCGGGAAAGACCGCTAGCGCTTCGCGCGCGGTCGCAGCCTGCCGGCGCGCCTCGACCGCGACCTCCTCGAGCGTGCCCTCGCGCGCCACCATCTCCAGGATCTCTTCCGCCGCGACCGACGAGAAGGCCCGTTCGGCGAGGACGCGTTCGATCCGTGAGCGCTCCTGGGGAGAGATGCGGGGGATCAACAGGAGCAGCGGCAGGGTGAGCTTGCCCTCCTTGAGGTCGGAGAGCACGGGCTTGCCGAGCGTCGCCGCCTCGGAGGTGAAGTCGAGCAGGTCGTCGGCGAGCTGGAAACAGATGCCCAGTGCGCGACCGAAGCGCTCGAGCGGTTCGATCGCCTCGGGCCGCACCGGCTCGATCCGCGCCGGCAGGGAGCAGGCGGCGGCGAAGAGCTGCGCGGTCTTCCGGTCGATGATCTCGTAATACTCCGCCACCTGGAGATCGATCGCGCCGAGCCGCTTCTGCGTCAGAAGCTCGCCCTCGGTCATGCGCAGGGTGGCATCGCAGAGCCGGTCGAGAATCGCCACCGAACCGTGCCGGAGGGCCATCTTCATCGCCGTCGTGTAGAGCCAGTCGCCCAGCAGGACCGTGAGGTTGTTGCCCCACAGCTCGTTGATGGTCTGGCGTCCGCGGCGCAGAGAGGAGTGGTCGATGATGTCGTCGTGGATCAGCGTCGCGGTATGGATCAACTCGACCACCGCGGCGTAGGTCACCTCTTCTTCGCCGTCGCGTTCGAGCATCCGGGCGCAGAGCAGCAGCAGCGCCGGGCGCATGCGCTTGCCGCCACCGTCGAAGATGTACTCACCCGACTTCTGGATGAACGGCACGTCGGAGGCCAGGCATTCCCGGAACAGCCGGTCGGTCGCGACCAGCTTGTCCGCCACCAGGGCGAGAAACTGCTGGGCTTCCCTGGAGTCGGAAGGCGTCGCGGCGTCGAGCAGTTTGTGGGGCAAGCGCAGGCGTCCGAGAGTCGTCGCGGTCAGCGGTAGTTGGTGAAGGAGAGCGGAACGTCCACGTCCAGACTCTTCAGGGCCGCGATCGCAGTCTGAAGATCGTCCCTGCTCTTACCCGATACGCGCACGGTGTCTCCCTGGATGGCGGCCTGCACCTTGAGCTTCAGCCGCTTGATCTCTGCGACCAGCTTCTTCGCGGTCTCCTGCGGAATACCCTGCTGAAAGGTGAGCTTCTGGCGCACGCGCCCGCCGGACGCCGGCTCGACATCGCCGCGGCGCATCGACTTGAGGTGCACGCCCCGCCGGACGAGTTTGGTCTCGAGCACCTCGCGCGCCTGCTCCAGGGTGAACTCGTCCGCGGTTTCGAGCACCAGGGACTCGGACTCGATCAAGAGCTTCGCGCCGACCCGTTTCAGGTCGTAACGGGTCGCGATCTCCTTCTCGGCCTGGATGGCGGCGTTGCGCATCTCCTGAAAGTCGACTTCCGAGACGATGTCGAAGGATGGGTTATCGGCCATGGGCGGGGTCGGGGACGAAAGGAGAATTCTACTATGCCTCGGAGGTTCCACGGCGTTTCGACTGCACCTTCACTGAGGCGGGCGGGCTCCGCCGGGCCGCGGTCGCCGCGCCCGGGCGGACTCGCGCCCGAATCCGCCGCGTTGACGCGCCCGGTTCCCGGGCCTATTCTTGCCCTCGGCCGCCCATCCCTGCCGGTCTGGAGGTTCGAGATGCCCTGGATTGCGCCTTTCGCTCGTCGTCTGCTGCGGTTCGCGGCGTGCGCCGCAGCACTCTTCTCAGCCCCCGCAGGCGCGACCGTCCTGCTTCTCGGTCAGGGCGCGAACGTGAACCTCGACGCGGCCGGTCCCAACGATCTCCAGGGTCTGCTGTGCAATTGTCCCGCAGCGACGAGTGTGCGCCACCTCAATGGCTCGCAGCGCTGGTCATCGAACAACTCCAACTGGAACACGATCGGCGTCTGCGACGCCGGCGGCTCGGCGCAGACCGGCGACTTCGTTCCCGGAGACGACGAGCTCTACATCGTGCGGACCGGATCGGGTACCTTCTTCAAGTTCCGGCATCCCAACGGCAGCACCAACAATGGCACAGGCATCTCGATCGAGTACGTTTCGCTCGGTTCGACGCCCTGCACTCCACCAGCTGCGAGCTTCACCTGGGTCTCGCACGACCTGATCACCCAGTTCACCAACACCTCGACCAACGCGACGACCTACGCCTGGGCCTTCGGGGATGGTGGCAACAGCAGCCAGCAGAGTCCGACCCACGCCTATGCGACCTCGAACACATGGAACGCCTGTCTCACGGCGACCGGCACCGGGGGCACGAGCGCCCCCACTTGCCACGGCGTCACCGTGAGCCAGGTTCCTTCGACGCAGGTGCCGGTGAACGGATTCCTGGACTTCGACCCCAATGCCTCGAACGACATCCAGGTGCAGGCGACCGGCGCCTGCGGTGCGACACCGAACAAGATCCACATGCTCAACGCGGCACGCTGGGGTGTGGTCACCGCGCCCTACGACGCGGTGAATCTCGCCATGGCTCAGGCGGCGACGCTCTCGACCAGCGACGTCTGTCACGCGCCGCAGGAGTTCGGCGAGACGTTCATCGTCAAGACAGCGATCGCGACCTGGGTCAAGGCGTGGACGCCGCAGAACGACGGCGGTGGAATCCGGTTCCAGTACCAGGTGCTCCAGGCGGGCTCGAGCACGATTTTCAGCGATGGCTTCGCGAGCGGCAATACCGGCAGTTGGAGCGTCACGGCCGGCGTCGGCGAACCCGCACCGACACGGCTCCGCGTCGAGGTCGCGGTCGAATCGGAGGGTCGGGACCCGAGGCCGGAAGCCGCCCCTGCGACGCTGGCTCGGCTCCGGGACGAGACGGGACACGAGTATGCGCGGCTCGAGCTGCTGCGGGATGCGGCAGGGCTCGCGGTGCGCCTCGTCGCGGATACGCTGCGGGCGTCCGGGCAGGCGACACCATGGCTGGCGCTCGCCGAAAGCACGGCGACCGTGCGCCTCATCTGGCGCGCGAATCCGGACGAGCCCGGTGGCAGCGCGTTTCTGGCGCTCGAAGCGGTCGACGGTGGTGCGGTCGGGCTGGCCGTGCCTGCCGCCGAGAGACTCTGGATCGAAGGCCCGGTGGTCGAAGTCGACTAGTCCGACCTGCGGCGGTGGGAAGGCTACGGCTCTTTCCAGATCAGGTTGGTGGGCGGCGTGAACTGGGAGTCGTCGTCGAGCAGCTCGAAGGCGCCGAAGCGGAAGGTCGAGAGATTGCCCTCGCGGTCGCGGTAGGAGAGCTCGGTCGGGCGCTGCGCGGCGAGGTCGAAGACCAGCTCCGCCTGCGCGATCCGCGAGTCGGGTGCGGTCGGCACGAGCTCGACGGCGATGGCACCGCCGGCGGCCGGGCGCGCGACCGCCGAATAGCGGGACTTCAACTGCTCGACCGGCAGGAGCAGCAGGTCGAGCCCGGCCTCGTTGCGGGCCTCGACATGGAGCCGCTCGCCCTGCGGCTCGCCGGCCGCCCAGGTGTGGAGCCGCGAGCCACAGAGGAGATACGACTTCGGGTAGGGCTCGGCGTAGTCCCAGCGCAGGCAGTCCGGCAGCGCCAGGGCGACCCGCCCGCTCTCTTCGTCCCCGGTCGCGAAGCCGGCCGGAACGTAGGTCTGGCGGAAGCCGGCCGCGAGAGCCCCCGAAGCCGCAAGATGCAGCCGGAGCTCGGTCAGGGCCTGCCAGGGGTCGATCGCCTGCTGTGGAGTTGCGGGGGCCGCGGCCAGAGGCCCCGGCGGGACGGTCACCAGCATGGCGCCCAGAGCCGCGCGCAGCACCGTGGCCAGGCTCGCAAGTCGGGCCATGCGTCGGGCGCTCAATGACGGAAGTGCCGCCGGCCGGTAAAGATCATCGCCATCCGGTGCTCGTCGGCGGCGGCGATGATCTCGTCATCGCGGCGGCTCCCGCCGGGCTGGATGACCGCCGTGACGCCGGCCTCTGCCAGCACGTCGAGGCCGTCCCGGAACGGAAAGAAGGCGTCGGAGCCGGCGACCGACCCGGCGAGCGCCGACCGGGCCTTCGAGATGGCGATCCGGCAGGAGTCGACCCGGCTCATCTGACCGGCGCCGACTCCCAGGGTGCGGTCGCCGTCCGTGAGGACGATCGCGTTCGACTTGGTGTAGCGCGTCACCGCCCAGGCGAACTCGAGCGCCCGCCGCTCTTCGGCCGAGGGCTGGCGGCGGGTGGGCGAGCTCCAGCTGCCGGGATCCTCGGCGAAGCCGTCGGGCGACTGGGCGAGGAATCCGCCGTCGAGGCCGCGCAGCTCGATCTCGCGCTGCTGGGGTGCATAGGGCGGG
Source organism: Thermoanaerobaculia bacterium (assembly GCA_018057705.1). Lineage (NCBI taxonomy): Bacteria > Pseudomonadati > Acidobacteriota > Thermoanaerobaculia > Thermoanaerobaculia bacterium. The sequence continues at coordinate 9,928 of JAGPDF010000005.1, forward strand.
CAGAGGAGGAAGCGCAGGTTCTTCTTCGGTGCGAGACCGGAGAGAGCCGCCGCGTCGGACTCCGGAGCGATGAGGACCTCGATGAAGAGGTCGCCGAAGGTGGCCACCAGCTCGGCCGTGAGCGGGCGGTTCACTGCCACGATCGAGCCGAAGGCCGAGACCGGGTCGCACTCGAGGGCGCGCATGTAGGCGGCCACGAGGTCCGGGCCCCGGCCGACCCCGCATGGGTTGTTGTGCTTCACGATCACCACCGCCGGTTCGTCGAAGAGCGCCACGAGCTTGCGGGCGGCGTCGGCGTCGAGGAGGTTGTTCCAGGAGAGCTCCTTGCCCTGTACCTGGCGCAGGCCGCCGAGCAGGCCGGGTCCGCCCGCCAGGCGATAGACCGCGGCGGGCTGATGCGGGTTCTCGCCGTAGCGGGTCTCGAACTCGCGCGCCAGGCAGAGCGTCAGGCGCTCCGGCAGGAGCTCGGCCGCCGCGGCCGGGTCCGCCGTCGCGGGGGTCGCCGGCGTCGCCGCCGTGGCCGCCAGCCAGCTGGCGATCACCGCGTCGTAGCCGGCGGTGTGGGCGAAGGCTTTCTGCGCGAGCCGGCGCCGCAGGCCGAGGGAGGCGGCTCCGGCGCCGCTCGCGAGCTCGGCGAGGAAGCCGTCGTAGTCGCGTGGATCGACCAGTACGGCCAGGCTGCCGAAGTTCTTGGCCGCCGCCCGGATCATCGCCGGGCCGCCGATGTCGATCATCTCGATCGCCTCCGGCTCGGCGATTCCAGGGCGCGCGATGGTGCTTTCGAACGGGTAGAGATTGACCGCCACGAGATCGAAGCGTGCGATGCCGTGTTCCGCCAGCGCCGCGGTGTGCGCCGGCTGCGACCGGTCGGCGAGGATGCCGCCGTGAATCCGCGGGTGGAGCGTCTTGACGCGGCCGTCGAGGATCTCGGGGAAGCCGGTGACTTCGGAGACGCCGGTGACGGCGAGCCCGGCCGCGGCGAGGTGCCGCCGGGTGCCACCGGTCGAGACGAGCTCGAAGCCGAGGGCGGCGAGTCCGCGGGCGAATTCGACCAGACCGGACTTGTCGGAAACGGAGAGCAGGGCGCGGGCGGTGGTCGGCATCTTCAACTCCTCGGCTCGAAAGGCACGGGATCGGAACGGCGATTCAACGGCGATTCAGCGGCCGGCGCCGGCGTCGAGCAGGATCAGGTCGCTCCGCAGCAGGGCGAGCTGCTCGCGCGGGTCGGCCCCGCCAGCCGACAGCCAGACGTATCGCAGGGCGCGCGCGACGTCCGAAACGGCATGGCTGTAGGAGACCGCAGCGACGGCGAAAGCGGTCGAGCGGTCATCGAAGGCGCTCGTGCCTGCGGCGCCGCCGATCCGACGGTACTCCTCGGAGATCGCGGGATAGAGCCCACGGCCCCGGGCGAGGGTCGTCGCGGTCCAGGCCTGGACGTCCCGCGGACTCCGCCACGCCGGACCGAGGCCGTAGAAGACGACGGCGAAACGGGGACGGGCCGAGTCGGCGTAGTCGAGGAAGTCGCGGAAGTACCGCCCCTCCCCGGGGTCGGTGTTGGCGGTGTTCAGAGGCAGGTTGGCATCGGCGACGTAGTGGGAGAGCCGTCCCAGGCGCGCCACGACCTCGGCGAACGGCCGATGTCGGCGAATGAGGTCGATCGCGGCTGCGAGCTCGGCCGCGATGACCCGATCGAGCTCGCCGCTGCCGTCGGAGTTCTTCATGTGCCGAAAGGCGTTGCCGTCGCTGAGCGGCTCGACGGCGCCGCGCAGGTACTCCTTGCGGTGCTTCGCGATCAGCCGCGCGAGGTCGGGTGGCGCGAGTTGCGCGGCGTCGAGCGCGATCGCCTGCTGTGTCGCGGGCTTCCAGGCGTGCAGCGCCGCCGGAGCGAGCAGCAGGGCGAGGAGCACCGGCGCAAAGCGGCTTGAGAGCTGCATTGTTCCTATTCTAGTTGACGAGACGGTCTCGAAGCTGCTAAAAAACGCCTCGCACCGCGGAAGTTCGCGCGCCTCTTGCCGCCCAGGTAGCTCAGTTGGTAGAGCACGGCACTGAAAATGCCGGTGTCACTGGTTCGAATCCGGTCCTGGGCACCATTTTTCTTTTCCCACCTTGCTTCGGTCGCTGTTCGCACCGGTGACTCCAACCGGTCAGGCGGGCAGCGCGACCTTTGCCATCAGCCGCGAGGCTGCGGGCGAGAGCGGTGCGTGGGTGAGGATGCGCTGGATGCGGTCCATCGCCTTCATCTGGTCGCCGACCGACTGGTAGAGCAGAAGCTCGCCGAAGAGACCCTCGGCGAGCGCGTTCAGGCGCAGGGTGACCGCCTCCGCGTAGGGCCCGGTCGGATACTGGGCGAGATAGGCGGCGCCGTCGGCGATGTCCGAGTAGGTCCCCGCCTTCGTCGCGAGGCGCTCTTCCGCCAGGCGCCGCAGGTCGCCGTCCTGTTGCTGCTCGGCCAGCTCGGCGAGCGCGCTCAGCTGATCGAGGGCGGGAGCGAGATTGCGCAGGCCGCGCCGCGCGGCCTCTCCCGAGGGTCCCTCGGGATCGTCCTTCCACGCCGCGAGGAACTGATCCACTGCGTCGGCCTGGCGCGAGGTCCGCGCATAGGCCTCGCCCAACGTCAGGTGGACCGCCGGCGCCTCCGCGGCGTCGGGATAGTTGCTCAGGAAGACCTCGAGGAACGGGGTGCCGTAGACGCCGCTCTTCCAGACCTCGATCGCCGCCGGCCGGAGACTGTCGCGCTCCTTCGCCACCGCCTCGCGCTCGGTGCGAAACGTCGCGAGCACCGGGCTCTCCGGGGCGAGCGCCTGCAGCGTCCCGATCTCCTCGTCGTAGGCGGCGAGGGCGCGTCCGTAGTCCCGCGATCCCGATGCCGGCCCGGCGATCGCGCGATCGCGGACGGAATGCAGCCGCTCGCTTCGCAGGCGATCGGCTGCCGGTCCGACCGGCCAGGCGGTGAGCGCCGCCAGATGGAGGAGCTCGCGCGCCGTGACCGGGGGCTCCTTCGGCTTGCCCTCGTCCGACCCCGGACCCCGCTCCGGTCGGCGCTCCCCGGGGCCGGGCTTCTCCGGGCGTTTCTCGGGTTGGATCGAGCTCTCGAAGGCGAGGATCGCGGCCTGCGTGCGGACCCTGAATTCGTCCGCCGGACGCGGCGCGCCCGCGGTGAGCTCCGGCTGCCGGGCTTTCGCCGCGAGGACCCGTTGATCAAAGAAGGGGTGGGTCCGCCAATAGCCGTACTCGCGCGAGCTGTCGGGCAGGCGGGAGCCGAGGAGCGCCATGAGTTGGACCGTGCCGTCGGTCGCGAAGCCCGCAGCCGAGGCCCAGCGCTGACCCTCCATGTCGGACTCGTCCTCGTAGTCCCGGCTGTAGCTGCGCAGCAGCAGCTCCGAGAGGATGACGCTCGCCGCGTAGCTGCCGTAGACGAGGTTGCCCTCCGGCCGGTCGCGGGTGTTGTAGTAACCGTAGGGGTCGGGGATGTTCAGAACGGGGTCGCGGTTCTTGTCCGCCGCCACGGCGACCCCCACCAGCACCGCCTGCGACAGAATGTTGAGCAGCATCGCCTTGCGCTCGAGGCGCATGCCGTGCTTGCGCACCACGTGGCCGATCTCGTGGCCGAGGAGCGCCGCCAGGGCGTCGTCGGAGAGCCCCAGCTCGAGCATGCCGCGGGTGACGAAGATGTGCCCGCCGGGCAGGGCGAAGGCGTTCGGCTCCGCCATGTCCGCCAGGAAGAACGAGATCGGATAGTCGTCGTAGTTCGCCTCTTTGGCGACCCTGTAGCCGATTTCGGACACCCGGGCGAGGGCCTCCGGATTGTCCCAGGCGCCGTAGACGCGGGTGGCCTGCGTGGCGGCCTCCAGGCTCTTGCCGAAGAGCTCCGCGTCGGGGGTCTGGGTTCGGGAAGGCTCAGGGAGAGGCTCCGCGCCCCAGGCTGCCGGGATCGAGGAGAACGCCAGGACGAGGAGGAGCAGGCGTGCCGTGGAGTGCCGAAGCGACCGCATGCCGTTCGACTGTAGCAGGATGCGTGCCGTCGTTGTGGTAGCTTCCCGCCGCATGAGCGACCTCACACTCGAAATTCCGACCACGAAGACCGGCATGGAAGAGATCCGAGCGGTGCTCGACGCCGCCCTGGCCAAGGAGTTCCCGGGGGGCATGCTGCGCCGGAACTGGGCCGGCGAGACGCTCGAACTGTCCGGCCCGGGGGCCAAGGGCACGATCACTTTCGAGGACGGCAAGCTCGTCGGACGGGCCAGCCTCGGACCGCCGGCGAGCATGATGCGCGGCATGATCGAGCAGAAGATCGGCACCGCCATGCGCACCGCAGCCGCCTGACCGGCCGGAACGGCTTCTCCTCTTTGAATTCCTCCGCGATCTCGCCCGGAGGCGTCGGCGGGGCGCTCGCCGGTCTGGCAAAGGCGCAACCCGAAGCCCCTTTTCTCTTCTACCGCAATTCGCGGGGGCATTTCCGCTGGTGGTCGTACGCGACCGCCTCCGCCTTTCTCGATCGTGCCGGCCTCGGGGAAGAGAGGCTCTCGGCAAAGGGGGTCGTGGTCGAGCGGGAGGCGGTGGAGTTGCTGGGCGAGTTCCTTCGTCTGGCGATGGGGGAGGACTCCCATCCTCCGGGCGTCGCGGAGCTTGCGGGTACCGAGCCGGGGGCTCCGCGGGACATCTGGATCTCCTGGCGGGCGCTGACCGCTCCCGACGAACGGGCCCTTGCCCGCTGGGCGATCCTGACGGGGGCGGCGATCCTGGTCGAACCCGGCCCGGCGCTGCATCCTGAGCTCTTCGTCTGGGCGCGGCCGACCCTCGTCTCCGGTACCGTCGAGGAGCTCGGCCTCCTCGCCGGCGAGGTGGAGTCTCTCGCCCCGAGGTTCCTGCGCCGGCGTTGGCTTCGCCAACGCGGCGAGCGGCTGCGGCTGGTGCTCGTCGAAGGGTCGCCCGCGCCGGAGGCGTTGGGGCAGGTGGGCGAGCGCTGGAGGTCTCTGCTTCCGGACTGCACAGCGGGCATCGAGCCTCTCGTCCGCGTGGCCAGGTGAGGGCTCTATCGCGACCGATGCGGTTCGCTGCGCTCACCACATCCTACCTGCCTGCTTCCAGAGTCACGCCTCCCCGAGCCTAGGAACGTAGGATGCGGTGAGCATCGCGAACCGCATCGGTCGCGTTCCGGCTCGAGAATCTGATGACCTTTCCCTGATCCCATCCCGACAAACCGGGGGCTGCTCCCGGGGAAATCGGTAGACTGTCGCCGGTTTCTCGGACGAAGGAGAGAGCGATGGCGGAGACAACTCCGGACCTGGGCCTGCCGCCGGCGCCGCTGCCGGCGCCTTCCGACGCCTCGGCGGCGGCGGAGGTGGCGCTGCGCGCCGACACGGTCTGGACGCGGCGGGTGGCTTCGCCGGGCGCGGCTCCGGGGGTGTTGCGCATCTCGCGCCAGCAGCTGCGCGGACCCGCTGGACGGGTGGCGATCGTCGAAGCCTGCCGCACGCCGTTCGCGCGCGCCGGCAGCGACCTGCGTGAGCTGGACGTCATCGACCTCGCGGGCATACCGGCCGCCGAGGTCGTGGCGCGGGCCGGGATCGACCCGGCCGAGATCGATTTCGCCATCTTCGGCGTCGTCGTGGCGGCGCTGCACGCGCCCAACCTCGGTCGCGAGATTCTCTTCCGCGCAGCGCTGCCGGCGTCGATACCCGGGACGACCGTGAATCTCGCCTGCGCCTCCGCCAACCGGGCGCTCACCAGCGGTGCCGAGGCGATCCTGCGCGGCGAGGCCGAGATCGTGCTCGCCGGCGGCGCGGAGTCGCTGTCGAACGTGCCGCTCGCCTTTGCGAAGCGGGCCGCGGAGAAGTTCATGGCGCTCGCCAAGGCGCGCAGCCTCGGCGAGCGGCTGAAGTGGATCAGCCGGTTCCGGCCGCGCGACTTCGTGCCCGTCCCACCGGCGATCGCGGAGCATTCGACCGGCATGACGATGGGCGAGGCGTGCGAGAAGATGGCGAAGGAGAACGACATCTCCCGCCGCGCCCAGGACGAGATCGCCCTGCTCTCGCACCAGCGCGCGGCCGCGGCGCAGGCGGCCGGGCACTTCGCTGAGCAGGTGGTGACGATCTTCCCGCCGCCGCGCTACGAGCCCGCCATTGCGACCGACAACGGCGTGCGCGCCGAGAGCTCGATGGCGGCGCTGGCAGCGCTCCGGCCGGCGTTCGACCGCCGCCACGGCACCCTCACCGCCGGCAACTCTTCGCCGATCACCGACGGCGGCGGCGCGCTCTTGCTGATGAGCGAGCGCCGGGCGCGGGCCCTCGGCCGCGCGCCGCTCGGCTATCTGCGCTCGTGGGCCTACGCCGCGACCGACCCCGGCCAGCAGCTCCTGCAGGGGCCCGCCTATGCGGCGCCGATGGCGCTCGAGCGCGCGGGCCTGCGCCTCGCCGAGATCGACCTCGTCGAGATGCACGAGGCGTTCGCAGCCCAGGTGCTGTCGAACCTCAAGGCGTTCGCGAGCCCGCGCTTCGCGCGCGACGAGCTCGGACGCAGCGAACCGATCGGCGTCGTGGACCTCGACCGACTCAACGTCAACGGCGGCTCGCTCGCTCTCGGACACCCGTTCGGCGCGACGGGGGTCCGGGTGACGATGCAACTCCTCCACGAGTTGCGCCGTCGGAGCCAGCAGTTCGGCCTCATCACCGTCTGCGCCGCCGGCGGCCACGGCTTCGCCATGGTGGTCGAACGCGAATGAGGCGCGGCCCTTCTGGCGCCGCCGGATCCGGGTCCGCGCCCGCGTTCGCGACCGCCGTTGGCCCCAGTTTCGCCCGGGAACGGCCACGACGGTTCCGGAGCGCACTCCCTCTACTGGTCCTTTTCTTTCTTTGCATTTCGGTGAAGATCTTTGCGCAGTCCGCTGGCGCGGACGCGCCGGATCCGGTTCCCGAGAGCTGGCTGACGCCGGCGGAGAAATCCGACTTCCAGGCGACGCCCTCGTACGACGAGACTCTTGCCTTCCTGCGCAAGCTCGAGAGGGCTCTCCCCGAGATGAAGCTCGAGTTCTATGGCGACTCGGCCTCGGGAAGGCCGATGCCGGTGGTGATCCTCTCCGCCGAGCGGGCGTTCACGCCGGCGGCGGCGCAGGAGCTCGCGAAGCCGGTGGTGATGATCCAGAACGGGATTCATGCCGGCGAAATCGATGGCAAGGACGCTTCGCTGATGCTGCTGCGCGACCTCGCACTCGGCCGGCGGGGCGAGCTGCTCGCCGCGGCGACGCTCCTCATCGTGCCGATCTACAACGTCGATGGCCACGAGCGCGTCTCGCCGTGGAACCGCCCGAACCAGGACGGTCCGGTTCTCGGAATGGGTTTCCGCACCACCGCCGACGGGCACGACCTGAACCGCGACTTCCTCAAGCTCGCGACGCCCGAGGCGCGCAATCTCGTGCGCTTGGTGAACGCCTGGCAGCCGCATCTGTTCGTCGACACCCACGTCACCGATGGCGTCGATCTCGACTGGGTGATCACCTGGGCCGTGCCGGAGCCGCCGCTCCTCGCCCTCCCGCTCGACCGCTGGCTGCGACAGAACTTTCCGCCGGTTCTGGCCGCCGTCGAAGCCGCGGGCCACCGCCAGGGCCCTTATGTCAGCCTCGTCGACGGGCTCGATCCGCTCCAGGGCTTCGAGACGCTGGTCTACGAGCCGCGCTACTCGAGCGGCTACTTCCCGTTGCGCAACCGGCCGTCGATTCTCCTCGAGTCGCATTCGCACAAGCCCTATCGCGAACGGGTGCTCGCCACCCGCGACTTCCTCGCGGCGCTGGTCGTCCAGACCGGTCGCGCCGGTCTCGCGCTCAAGTCGGCGATCGCCGAGGCGGCGGTCACGGTCGTCCAGCAGGGGCTCCCGACCGCGCCGCCGAGCTCGATCATCGTGACCTATGCGCGGGGCGAGGCCGAGCCCTACCGGGTGCCGTTCTACGACTGGTCGAGTGCGCCCTCGGTGGTCACTGGCGGCTCCCAGATCCACTACCGGCGCGGCGTCGTCCGGGAGGTCGAGGTGCCCTGGTTTCATCGCCTCGTGGCGGCGACGAGCCTGCCACGGCCGCGCGGCTATCTCGTCCTGCCGGGATGGCCGGAGATCGAGCGCCGCCTCGCCGACCACGCCCTGCGCTTCGCGCGTCTGCCGCAGGAGCTCGAGCTCACGGTGGAGACTGCCCGGCTTTCGCAACCCAGGCCGGCGGCCACGAGCTACCAGGGATTGACGCCTCTCTCGGCGACGGTGGTGCGGGCGAGCGAGCGCCGCCTGGTTCCCGCCGGCGCGCTCTGGGTGCCGGCAGACCAACCCGACTTCGCCGTGGCCGTCCAGCTGCTCGAGCCGGAGGCGCCGGACTCGGTTCTCTCCTGGGGTCTGGTCTCGGGGCTCTTCGAGGGCAAGGAGTACATCGACGGTGGCGCTCTCGACCGGTTCGCCCGCTCCGCACTCGCCGACCGGAAAGTGGCCGCGGACTGGGCGCAGGCGCTCTCCGATCCTGCCTTCGCCGCGGATCGCTCAGCGCGCTATCGCTGGTGGTTCGCGCGCACACCGTGGTGGGACGAGCAGATCGGCCTCTTCCCGGTCCTGCGCCTCATGGAACCCCTTCCTCCTCCGCAGGCGCGGCAGCTCGACCTGACGCCGGAGGCCCCGCCGCACTGAGCTCTTCGAGGCGCAGCTCGAGCTCCGAGTCCGCGGCGGCGCGCTCGTATTCAGAGGAGTCGAGGCGCTGCCGCAGCGCCGCGGTCACGGGCAGGATCATCGGGGTGGGGATCCAGCGCACAGGTACTCCGGTTTCGGCGTTGCGCAGGCGGCCATCGCTCGCAGCGCGCGTCGCCTCGCCGAGCGCCAGCGGCTGGAGCGCCTTGCGGAAGCTGCGAAACAGACCTTCGGCTCGCGGATCGAGAAAGGACATCTGGGAGCGCGCCTGCGCCACGGCGTGGAAGTGGGACGGGGTGACGATGAGTCCGGAGAGCTGCAGGCGGTCGCAGATCAGCAGGAGTGCTGCCATCGTTTCGCGGAGCATCCCCAGCCCCGGATAGGTCTGCCCGGGCAGGGCCGGCCGGGTGGGCGTGAAGCGGCCGCGAGGGTTCTGCAGGAGCAGCCAGTCGACCGCCAGCAGCTCCTCGCCGGGAATCGACCTGCGGTCGCGCCGCAGCCGCAGCTCGAGCAGCAGCTCGCGCCGGCCGCGCGAGCCGAAGATGCGCAGGGTCTGACCCGAGGCCCCGAGATCGAACTCGACCTGCGGACTCGCGAAGCCGAGCTCGCGCAGCCGGGCCATGTGCCCGAGCCGTTCGAGCGCCAGCTCGAGACCCGACAGCGAATAGAAGCCGAGCAGTCGCGTCTCCGGGCTGGCGAGCCCCTGGCCGCCGCCGAGGTCGGCCTCGGTGAGGAGCGGCTCCTCCTCGACCGTGCCCCGGAGCTCGCCGACCGGGAAGCTGTGCATGAGGTCGCGGAAGCGATCCACGATCAGGTCTGCGGTCGTCGGCGGCTCGAGCACGCGGCCGTAGAGGAGCCAGGAGAGGAAGCGCGCGAAATAGCGCCAGCTGTTGTCGCCGTAACCGCCAGCGAGGGTCACGACCAGCGGCAGGTGGCGGCGCCGCGCGAGACCGGTAACCATGCGATCGCGCTCGAGAAGGCCGGCGGCGCTCACCTGCCAGTCTCCGAGGGCGTCATCGGCGGCGGGATCGGCGCCGCAGAGGTAGACGACGAGCTCCGGGCGGAAGCGCTCGAAGAGGGGCGGCAGAGTCGCTGCCAGCGTCTCGAGGTAGCGCGCGTCGTCGACGCCCGGACCGAGTGGGAGCACCGTCGCCTCGATCGCGGGCCGGTCGTTCCAGTTCTGGTTGTGGACCGAGTAGGTGTGGACCGTCGGGTCATCGGCGAAGATCGAGCGCGTCCCATCGCCGTCGTGGAGGTCGAGATCGACCACCAGGATCCGGCCGCCGAATCCGGCCGCGCGCTGGGCGCGGATAGCGACGGCGACGTCGTTGAAGATACAGAAGCCGCCACCGCGGTCGCGATGGGCATGGTGAAAGCCGCCACCGACGTTGACCGCGATCCCTCGCGAGGCGAGCGCCAGGCGTGCAGCGAGCAGCGTGCCGCCGGTCATCTCACGCTCGACCGCCAGGAGTTCCTGCTCGGCGCGATCCGGGATGTTGAAGCCGACGACATGGGTCAGCGCCCCGGGCCGTTGCAGACGCTCCAGATAGTCGTCGTCATGGGCGGCGCGCAGCTCGGCGAAGCTCGCCGGGTGCGGTCGGTGCAGCCGGCCGCGCAGGACGAGCCCCGCGCGGCGCAGGAAAGAGAAGACCCGCGTCGGCCGTTCCGCGTCGAGCAGCCCCCCAGGCAGCGCATAACGGTAGCCGGGGGCGATGACGAGATCGACACGCGGCTGGTGACGCAGCACCAACAGACGCCGGAAGGTGCGGCGGGCGAGGGAAGTCGGTCGGCGGCTCGTCTTCAGGCCTCGGCTCTCTCGGCGCCCTGCTGCGGCGACGCTAGTTGAACAGCTTCAGGAAGACGATATAGGCCACGATCCCGTCGTCCGGACCGGCAATCGGAGTGCCGATGTCCATGTTGATGATCGTCTCCCAGGGTCCCATGAAGGTGCCGGCGACACCCACTCCGGCGAGCAGCTCGCGATCGAGGCCGCTCGTCGGATCGGTGACCCAGGCGGCGTCGACGATCGCGTCCAGGCGCAGCAGCGAGCCGAGCTCGAAGCCGTAGGTGGCGTGCCCGGCGTAGACCTCCTCGGCGCGGACCTTGCCGATCTGGTAGCCGTGCACCCGGGTGTCACCGAAGAAACCGAACTGGTACTTGCTGAAGCGGTCGAGGTCGCTGCCGCCCAGGTACTCGACCTCGAGACCGATCTTGCGGAAGTTCGCGAGATACCAGCTCTTGCTCGCCGCGACCTCCCAGGTCATGTAGTCCTTGGCCTCCGGGTCGAACTCGCGCGCCGCCTGCCCGGGAAGACCCCAGAGCTCCCATTCCGAGCGCTGGTGGAGGGCGCCACCCAGCTTCAGGCGGTAGCCGGAGCGGGCGAAGGCGAAGCTGGTCTGCAGGCGGTGGGTGAAGTGGTCGACCGGCAGCACGAACTCGGGCGCCGTGTCGTCGGACTCCGAGAAGCTCGTGTGGGCGAGCTGGTAGCTCGCGCTCCACTTGACGAAGTTGCCCAGCGGGTGCCCGACGTTGACGCTGACCCGCGCCGGGCGCTGTTCGACCTCCTCGCCCGGCGATTCGACGCCGTCGCGGTAGAGCTGGTCGGAGCCGGCGATGGCGAGGACGAAGAGATCGGCGCCGAAATCGAACTTGCTGTCGAAAAGGCGCGGATCGGCGTAGTTGACGATCCCGAGAACGCCGCCGAAGAAGGCGTTCAGCTGGCGCTTCTTCTTGCCGATGTCGAGGTTGAAGTAGTTGACTCCGGCGAGCGGCAGCGGGTAGTCGAGCGAATCGTCGTAGAGCACGCCGCCGATGACGAAGAGGCGATCGCTGTCGAAGCCCTCCTTGACCTGGCGCTCGCCGGTCGCCTCGTCCTTCACGAGATAGCGAAAGCCCTTGTCGGTGTCGCGCACCATCGTCGACTCCGAGGCCAGCACCTCTTCGCGGCGCTGGTCGAAGTCGGGCCCGTTGATGCGGATCCCGGTGAGGCGCACCTCCTTTTCGACCACCGTCGCGGTGTTGAGCACCGAGAGGACCTGCTGCGCGGTGACTTTGAGCGGCAGGAAGTAGCTCGCGGCGGCCCATGCGGCGGGCGCGCCGTTCTCGTCGATCGGCTCGTAGTCCATGGTCTCTTCGTTCGAGAGCACCTCGCCCTCGAGACCGAGCTGCACGGCGCGCGAGCGCACCCGGGCCGAGAGAGCGCGGTCGATCCAGACCGTGCCGCGATACAGGTTCCGGCCGGCGACGGCGACCGCGGGCTCGAACTCGACGACCCAGCAGTCGCGGCCGTTCACCGTCTCCCGGCCGCGCAGCGCGTAGCGGTACTCCTTGGTGAAGAGGATCTCGAGCGGCATCGCGGCGGCCTTCTCCGGCTGAATGAGGGGGAGCTCCGGAATCTCCTTGCCGCGCCACCGCACCCCGTTGACGTAGAAGCTCTGCCAGGCCCAGTCGAACGGCTGGCCCTGACGGACGAAGAACTCGCCTTCGAAGGTCGCCTCGACCGCCTGTACGCCCGATGCCGCCTGGAAACGCAGCGTCGTCGCGTTGACCGCCTGATAGCGCAGGAGGCGGCGGTTCTGGCCGTCTTCGAAAGCCTGCAGCCGGCGCAGGATCTCCTCGACCGGAATGTCGCGCTCGGAGGCGATCGTGACCACTTCGGCGACCCCGTCGAGCTCGGCCGCGGAGGGTCGCGCGAGGCGCAGGAGCTCGACCGCCGCTGGCCTCGTCAGGCGCACCTCGGACGTCGCAGTAGTGTGACGCGGCTCGGCCAGTGCAGTCGCACTGCCGGTCTCGAGGTCGATACGCATCGGTGTCTTCAGCTGAGGGTCGGGAAAGGCGAGGACCAGTGTCTTCGCCCCCGTGGCGGGCGTCGACTCCGTTGCCGGCGGCTGCATCGCGGACGCGACGATCACCCGAAGCCCCAGATCCTCTCCGCGCACGAAGCTCCAGGCTGCGGTCGCCCCTTGGGGCACGGTGCTGCTGTCGGATTGGAGCTCGCCGCGAAATTCATTTGCCAGCACTTTGAGCGGTGCCAGATCGGCGGCAGTCGGCGCGTTGGGAGAGCCCGGCGCGGTTGCCTGGAAGAAGGTGATCGCGAAGCCGGCCGCCGCCTGCTCGGCGAGCCGGGCGACGGCGGCGCGCGGATCTCCGGGCAGGACGAACAGCTGGAGAACGACCGGCTTTCCGGGGTCGAGCCCGGCGATTTGCGCCAGGGCGGTCGCCGTCTCGTTGCCGAACGGCAGGAGCGCGACACCGTCGATGTAAGCCGCGACGCCCTCGCCGTACCAGAGGTCGATCCAATCGGAGGCGGTCGGCAGGGGCTGAGCGAAGGTCCGACTCTCCGGCTGGACGCCGGTGAGGGCGACCGCCGCGCGCTTGACGAGGAAAGCATACTGCTTGGCGTCGACCGGAGATTCGCCGCCCCCGGCCCAGACGATCTCGTAGGAGGTCGTCGGGGGCGCCAGTCGGGCGAGCTCCACTGCGGCATCGAGCTCACGCTGCATCGCTTCGATGTGCTCGAGGAGCGGCGCGGGGGTGGAGAACTGCAGTCGGATCCACGGTTGCGCTCCTGCCGCTGCGACCAGGTGCGCGCCTGCCGGCGAGGCCGAGCCGTCGAGCGCGGCGTTCCAGGCGACGAAGAGCCGGGCCCCCTTCTCGAGCCGGGGAGAGGCCTCGAGGGCGGCGGCGACCGCGAACGGGTCGTCGACGGTGACACCCGGGCAGACGAGACAGGGCGCCTCGGCAGCGAAGATTGCAGAACTTCCGCCGGCCACGAGGGTCCAGGCGAGTGCAGCAGGAGCCAGTTTCCAGGTCAATCTGCGTCGCATGTGGATCTTTCCTCTCCAGTCAGGTTGCGCGGTGGGAGAGTGCAGGTAACATACCAGCCCTTCGCCATGGAATTCTCCGGACGCCTAGCTTCCTTTCCCATCGGGGACATTCTGCAGTGGGCGCAGAACGACCACCGCTCCGGGGCGCTGGTGATCCGCCGCAGCGGTTCGGAGAAGCGGATCTTCCTGCGCGACGGGGAGGTCGTCGCCTGCTTCTCGGACGATCCCGCGGAGTTCTTCGGCCAGCACCTGCTGGTCAACGGCTACCTCGACGAGAGCGTGCTCCTGCAGGCGCTCACCCACTGCCAGAAGTCCGGCCAGAAGCTCGGCGATGCCCTGCAGACCCTGGGGCTCCTGCCTGCCGCCCGCGTGCAGGAGGCGTTGCGAGAGCATGTCGAGAACCAGGTCTGCGACATCTTTCTCTGGCGGTCGGGGATCTTCTACTTCGCCGCCGAATCGCTCGCCCGCGAGCTTGAGCTGCGGACGCCGCTCTCCTCGGTGGCGCTCGCCCTGGAGGGCAGCCGATGGGCCGACGAGGCCCAGCAGGTCCGCCGAATCTTCGTGCACGACAATGTCGTGCTGCGGCGTGGGCGCAAGGCGCCGCAGGGGCTGCTGACGCCGCTCGAGCGGCGCATCTACCGTTCCACCGACGAGAAGCTGACGCTGGCCGAGCTCTACAACGAGGTTCGCGGATCGCACTACCGGTTTCTCGTGGCGGCCTACCGGCTCGTCGTGGTCGAGGCCCTCGACATCGAGTCGGTCGGTGATCACTCCGACTCCGGATCGGCCGAGCTGCGTCTCGCCGATCTCCTGATCGAGCAGGTGACGGAGGAGCAGGCGGTCTTTCTCCGGCACCATCTGGCCATTCCGTTCGATGCCCTCGAGCACTACGTACCGGTCTGGCTGCAGGCGCCCTCGATCGAGGAAGAATCCCGCCTGGCCGAGCCGATGCTGGAGCTGTATCGCGCCATCGACGGCCGGACGGCGCTCGGTGCGCTGCTTGGCGAGATCCGCCCCGAGGAGCGCGCCCGGCGCATGGACTGGTTGATCCTGCAGTTCCGCAAGGGCGCGCTGGCGCTGCTGCCGTTGCCGGTGGTGGAGTTGGGCGGCGCGAGCGCCGCGACGGCTGCGGTGGCCGGGGAAGACCCCTGGTGGCGCCGCCTGCTTCCGCATAGCGCCTGAGCCCGAGAGCCGACCCGTCCCGGCCCCTGCTGCAGTGCAGGCCGCAGGGCCAGTGCCACCTGTCAGGTCCGGGAGGCGGGCACCTGGGTCAATTGGAAACGGCCAGCGCCCGCCGGCGCCGCGCGCCGCGGGCCCTGGCGAACGCCAGTCCACCGCCAGCGAGGACGAGCAGCAGGCCGGCGCCGGCGCCCGCCAGCCAGGACCAGGGGATCACCCGAAACTCGCATTGCGCGACTTCGCGCCCGGACCTCGCCGACAGAACGTGCCGCCCCGGCGCCAGATCCGCTGCCGGCATGCGGGTGCGTGTCCGGTCTGCCGTCGTCGCCACGCGCTCCAGTTGGTTGCCATCGATGAAGAGGAAGACCATGATTCGCCGGCCCGAGAGGACGCCGCGCTGCTCCAGGGTGACCTCCAGAGGTCGCGATGGCAGAACCCAGCCGGGGGTCCGGACGGCGAGCGCGCCGGCATCGGGCGACACGGCCGATGCCGGCACGGCGCGAGCCGCCGCCGGCAGGAGCAGCCCGGCGAGAGTCAGGGTGCGGAGCGCGCGGCGGCCGGTCACTTGGCGACGGCTGCCTCCTCGGCCACCTTCATCGGCGGCAGCGAGAGCGCTGCTCGGAGCTTGGCCTCGAGCTCGTTGGCGAGGTCCGGATTGTCGCGCAGGAACTGCTTCGAGTTCTCCCGCCCCTGGCCGAGCCGGACATCGCCGTAGTTGAACCAGGCGCCGCTCTTCTGCACGAGCTTCTGTTCGACGCCCATGTCGACGAGCTCGCCGGGCCGGGAGATGCCCTCACCGTAGTCGATGTCGAACTCGGCCTGCCGAAACGGCGCCGCGACCTTGTTCTTGACGATCTTCACCTTGGCGCGGCTGCCGGTGACGACCTCTCCCTCCTTGATCGCGGAGATGCGCCGGATGTCGACCCGGATCGAAGAGTAGAACTTGAGCGCCCGGCCACCCGTCGTGGTCTCCGGACTGCCGAACATGACCCCGATCTTCTCGCGGATCTGGTTGATGAAGACCATGCAGGTATTCGACTTCGCGACGATCGCAGTGAGCTTGCGCAGCGCCTGGGACATCAGCCGGGCCTGCAGACCGACGTGGCTGTCGCCCATCTCCCCTTCGAGCTCGGCGCGCGGCACCAGCGCCGCCACCGAGTCGACGACGACGATGTCGACGGCGTTCGAGCGCACCAGCATCTCGGCGATCTCGAGCGCCTGCTCGCCGTTGTCCGGCTGCGAAACCAGGAGGTTGTCGATATCGACGCCGAGCTTCTTGGCGTATTCGGCATCGAGAGCGTGCTCGGCGTCGATGAAGGCGGCGACGCCACCACGCTTCTGGGCCTGCCCGATCACCGACAGGGCGAGCGTCGTCTTGCCGGAGGACTCCGGCCCGAACACTTCGACCACACGGCCCCGCGGGAAGCCGCCAATGCCGATCGCCGCGTCGATGGCGAGCGAGCCGGTAGGAATGAAGTCGATCGGCTGAATCTCGCGCGCCCCGAGACGCATGATCGAGCCCTTGCCGAACTGCCGTTCAATCTGCATCAGGGCGCCTTCGACGGCCTTGCCCTTTTCCACCTTCGGGTCTACTGCCATGGGTTACACTCCCTCGCTCGTCGCTGTGGTTGTCGTGACGCCGTTTCGCCGCCGCGTTTGCGCCCCCGCTTTACGCTCCTATACTACCCGGTGGCTGGCGGCCGAGAAAGCGACGGATCGACCGCCTTTCTGTCAGAGAAAGGACGGAATCGGGTGGCTCTGACTGGCAGAACGGAAGAAATGGACCACTTTCTGGCGGGAATCCCGGGCCTCGTGGTCAAACCGGGGCAGGCGCTGGCGCGCCTCGCCACCCTGCGGATCGGCGGCCCGGCCGAGCGCTTCGTCGAAGTGACCTCGGAGCGCGCCCTGGTGGGCCTCCTGACCGGTGCGGCCCGCCTGCGGCTGCCTTTTCAGCTCCTCGGCCTCGGGTCGAACGTCCTCGCCCCCGACGCCGGCCTGCCGGGGATCGTCGCCCGACTGGGCGGCGACCTGAAGCGGGTCCGGATCCGCGGCTTTCGGGTGAGTGCCGGCGCCGGTGCTCCGCTGGCCCTGGTGGCGCGCAAGGCGGCTGCCGCCGGGCTCGCCGGGCTCGAGGCGCTCTCCGGCTTCCCGTCGACAGTGGGTGGCGCGGTCTTCATGAACGCCGGCTGCTACGGCACCGAGATCAAGGACGTTCTGCGGTCGGCCCGGCTGGTGGAGCTCTCGGGCCGGCGCCGGCGGATCGGCGTCGACGAGCTCGAGGCCGGGTATCGCTCCACCTGCCTCGAGGCGACCGGCGCCATCGTGACGCGGGCCCTCTTCGAGCTCCAGCCGGGCGAGCCCGCGGCGCTCCAGGCCCGGATCGACGAGCTCAACACCCGGCGCTGGGCGGCGCTGCCCTCGGGGCAGCCCAACGCCGGCTCGATCTTCAAGAACCCTCCCGGCGAATCTGCCGGCCGCCTCCTCGACGCCGCCGGGCTCAAGGGGACGAACGTCGGCGGGGCCCTGGTGAGCCCCAAGCACGCCAACGTGATCGTCAACACCGGCGGCGCGACCGCCGAGGACGTGATCCGACTGATGCGCACGATGCGCGACCGCGCCTGCGAGAGTTCCGGAGTCAGGCTGGAACCGGAGATCGTGCTCCTGGGCGACCTCGGCGAGCGTTTCCGCGCCTGAGGAGCGCCTCTAAGGATCGACGACCGACCAGTGCGCGGTCGAGCCGCCGTCGAAGCCGTCGCTCCACAGGTGCGGCGTGGCTCCCGAGTCGGCCGAGAGCTCGAGGCCCGAGACGTCCACGACTTCGAAGGCGCTGCCCGGGATGTCGTTGATCACGCTGAGCTCGTCGTCGTCCCAGCGCGGATCGGGGACGCCGTTCAAATACCAGTCAGTGCCGTTGTCGGCGACCATCATGCCGTACTTCTTGAGCGCCTGGAGGATGGTCCGCACCCGCGGAGTGAAGCCCGCGAGGTCGTAGCCCGCCTTCAGGCGCAGGCGCAAGCCCATCGGCGGGGCGTTGACGTCGGCGGTCGCTCCGGCCTGGTGACGGGCCGGCCAGACGTAGGTCGTTCGCGAAATGTCGACCGTGAAGCGCAGGGCATGGCGGATCTCGCCGGTTTCGACCTCGTCGTAGCGCACCAGGCCTGGGAAGACCGGCAGTCCGGCAGCGTCGCCCGAGGTCCAGCCGTCCGGCCGCAGGGCGTTCGAAGCGAGGTCGAAGACTGCGCCCGACAGGCCGCACCAGCCGGGCGTCGCACCCGGGACCGAACAGGTGAATTCGCCATTCCAGTCCCCCTCCTTCCACGAGTGGTAGAGCTCGTAGAGGAGACAGGCCCCCTGGCGGACGACGAGGATGTGGCGGTCGCCCTGGTTCAGCGGATCGTCGCCGCCTTCGATCGGCGGGTTCGGGGGGATCGGGTACGGCCCGGCGTCGCTTTCCTCCGGCCAGCCGTCGAGCGAGGCGAAGTCGATCGGCAGCAGCGCCTGCCCGTTCGGAACCACGACGTAGGGGATGCCGATCGGCGCCCCTTCCCAGACCGTGCCGAAGTCGGGGTGCATCGTGTCGGCCGCCCCGATGTGATTCACGATCGCGCTCGAGTTCGCCGCCACCGGCAGGCTCGCGACCGGCGTATTCCAGATGTTCGAGACCGGCAGGACCTGGCAGCCGCCGACGGTCTGCTGCGCCGCGAGCGGGGCGGCTAAGAGGAGGCCGAACGAGACAAGACCGGTAAAGGGAAAACGGTCTCGATTGCGCCGCGCGTGATGGATCCTGACCATGGAGCAGGAACGTAGCAGCGGACGTGAGAGCGAGCTGTGAACTGATCTGCACCCGTTCAAAACAGGTAGTCGTACTCGCCGGCGGCGCGCAGGCTCTCGCCGACGCGCCGGGCGCCGGCTTCTGTCCAGTGATTGGAGTCCCAGTAGAGGAGCTCGCCGCCTTCGAGGAAGAGCGGGCAGTACCAGCCCTTCCGCAGGGGCTCGCAGGTGAGCGGACGCAGGTCGATGAAGTCCACCCTCTGGTGCTCGGCGATCTCGGAGAGCCGGGCGATCTCCTGCTTCATCCCGAACTTGTCCTTGGCGGCGTCGAAGCGTTCGTTGGCCTCCTCCAAGGTCGCGGCCTGGGTGAGCAGGGCGGAGAGCTCGGTGAAGGCGAAGCGCCCGCCGACGATCACGATCCGGGCGCGGTAGCGCGACTTCAGGTAGTCGATGGTCGCCGGCAGCCCGGCCATTCCATAGTCGATCCAGGAGCTTGCGATGACGATGAGATCGGCAGCTTCCAGCAAG
Organism: Thermoanaerobaculia bacterium; assembly: GCA_018057705.1. Classification (NCBI taxonomy): domain Bacteria; kingdom Pseudomonadati; phylum Acidobacteriota; class Thermoanaerobaculia; species Thermoanaerobaculia bacterium. The sequence continues at coordinate 28,884 of JAGPDF010000005.1, forward strand.
GGATTGTCCCGCAGCACTTCGGACTGACGCGCGCACTCCTCGGCGTATTCGCGGGAGCGGATCGGCGTGCCCTCGCCGTAAGGGCGCGGGCCGAGGATCGGCTGGCAGTCCCAGAAAATGTGGAGGAAGCGGAAGTTCACCTGCGACCTGGCACCCAGCAACGCTGTCAGCAGGTCGGCGCCGTGGCTGTCGCCGACGATGACCGCGTTGCGCTGTCCCAGAGCCGGGAAGGGTACGCGGTCCTGGGCGTTGGCGGCGTCGAAGTGGTGGTCCTTCATTCCCGCGAGGCCGGCGGCTGCGGCGCGCAGGTCAGACGGTACTCGGCCCGGCCAGCCGCGGTCCGCGATGGCCGAGACCGAAGGCAGGATGAGGGCGCAGGCGAGGCCGGCGCAAGCCAGGCCAAAGGCCGGATCGGAGAGCCGCCGTCGTCCCGATCGGCGGCGGCGGAAGGGCTGCTCGACCAGGAAGTACATCGCCGTCGCGAGCCCGATGGCGGCGGCGATGAGGGTCGCCTTCTCGAGCGACGTCGAGTCGCTGGCGCGGCCGTATCGCACCAGCACGAAGAGCGGCCAGTGCACGAGATAGAGCGAATAGGAAATCAGGCCGATACCGACCGCCAGGCGATTGGCCAACAGCGCTCCGGCGACCCGCCCGCGGCCGCCGACGATGACCAGGGCGGCTCCGCCGCACGGCACCATGGCCGCGAGGCCGGGGAAACGGTGCCCTGCGCCGTAGGCGTGCGTCGCGTAGGCGATCAGGGCGAGGCCGAGCAGCGTGAGCAGCTCGCGGCGCCAGGACCGGATCGTGGTCGTGCTCTCGAGCCACAGGCAGAGCCCGCCGAGCGCCAGCTCGCACATGCGAAAGGGCGTCAAGAAGAAGGCGGCGTCGGGAGCCCTGCCGGCGGCGATCTCCGCGGCGACCAGGCTGGCGAGACCGACGGCAACGACGAGGGCGAGGACCCCGCGGCGGCGGCGAAAGCGAAAGGCGAGAAAGACCGAGACCGGCCACACGAGGTAGAACTGCTCCTCGACGCCGAGCGACCAGGTGTGGAGCAGCGGCTTCATCTCCGAACCGATATCGAAGTAGCCGGAGAGCTGCCAGAACAGCACGTTCGAGATCGAGAAAAGCGTATGCACCAGCGACAGACTGAGCTCTTCGAGGTGCAGCGGCGAGAGCACGAAAACGCCGGCGACGAAGGTCGCGGCCAGCGTCGCGAACATCGCCGGAAAGAGCCGGCGCGCGCGCCGGCCGTAGAAGCGAGCGAAGGTGAAGCGGCCGGCGTCGAGCTCGCCGAGAATCAGCCGGGTGATGAGGTAGCCGCTGATGACGAAGAAAATGTCGACGCCGACGAAGCCGCCGCGGAAGCCGGGGACGCCGGCGTGAAAGAGGAGGACGACCAGGACGGCGACAGCGCGCAGGCCGTCCACCTCGGGCCGGTAGGCTTCGCCCGCACCCTCTGCCGGGCTCCTGTCAGGCGAAGCGGGGAAGAGTCCCATGGCCGGCGGGATGATATCCGGCCGGCCCGCCTGTGAAAGGATTTGGCTCTTCCTCCGGCGGCACGAAAGCGACGACCTCCTGCGCGCATCCATGAACTCTCCCCGTTCCGGTCCCGTCGCCAGGATTGCGCTGCTGCTCGGGCTTTCGTTTGCGGCGTTCTATGCGGGAACGAGCCGCGGCGTCTTCGTCTTCGGCGACGACATCCTGATGTACCAGGTGACGGCGGCGATCTGGGAGAGGGGAGAGGTCGCGGTCGCTTCCGTGGCACCGAGGAAGGATGTCGCCCACGCCTCCCGGGGTGTCGGGAGCCGGCGTTTCGCGAAGTACGGGCTCGCTCCCTCGCTCGTCGCGCTGCCGTTCTATGGCGCGAGCCACCGCCTCTTCGATCGCCTGGAGCTTCCCGAAACGGCGGACACCTTCGGCAATCTGCGCACGGGTCCGACGATCTTCGGCACCGGCCTCGCGAACGCCGTCACCGGCGGCGCCACCGTCGCCGTCACCTTCCTGCTCGCGGTCGAGCTCGGCTTTCCGCTCCTCGTCGCTCTGGCCACAGCCATCTGCCTGGGCGCGACGACGTTGCTGGCGCACTACGCCAGCACGTTCCTGTCCGAACCGCTGTCGGCCCTGTGCCTGGCGGTCGTGCTGCTCGGACTCCTCAAGGCGAAAGGCAAAGGCAAAGGATCGGTGAAGGAGGTAGCTGCCGGGCGCTGGTGGCTGGCGGCCTCCGGCTTTGCAGCCGGCCTGATGGTGGCGACGAAGGTGGCGCACATCGTCGTCGTGCTGCCCTTCTTTTGTTGGGTGGCCGTCCTCGGCTGGCGCCGCTCCCGCCACCGCGGACTCGTCGTCCATACCCTTTACTGGAGCCTTTTCTTTTGCACCTGGCTGGGCGCGATCGCCGCGTACAACTGGAGCCGCTTCGGCAGCGTCTTCGAAACCGGCTACGGCAGGGAGGCGGGCAACTTCACGACGCCCCTCGCCCTGGGGCTCGCCGGGCTGCTGGCGTCACCGGCGAAGGGGGTCATCTGGTACTGCCCGGTGCTCTTTCTTTCGCTTCTCGGCGCGCGGGCGTTCTGGCGGCGGGACCGCGCCTGCGCGCTGGCGATTCTCGCGGCGAGCGCGCTCTGGCTGGTGCTGATCTCGCGCTACTACCAGTGGTTCGGCGGCGGCAGCTGGGGGCCGCGCTTCCTGGTGCCTCTCCTGCCGCTCTGGATCCTGCCCGCAGCTGAGACTCTCAACCGTTGGCGGCGCGGCAGAGGCTGGAGTGCCACCATCGTCCTGCTGGTTGCCGCCAGCCTCGTCGTCTCGATGGCTCCCTTGCTGGTGCCGTTCAGTGACCTCGAGGCGCCGCTCACGTGGTCGAGGACCCACTTCGCGCGGGCCGGCTGGCGGCTCCAGGACTCACCCCTGCTGCAGGCCCTCGAGTTGGTGCCGCGGGCCGCCGCGACGACGACTGCAAAACTCCTGGGGAGCGGTGTGCTCGGGGAGGCCGGGCGGCCCCGGGAGGGGCCGCGATTCCCCGACTTCGCTTTCGAGCACTACGGCTCGCACGCCCTGCTCGAGTGGACGCGCGGCTCCTTCCTGCTCGCAACGCTGGCGCTGGCGCTCGCGATCGGGCTGGCGATACGCGCGTCATCGTCGAAGGCAGCGGCAGGAACGGCGGAGGCGCGGCGTACGCGATCCGGCGCCGGTTGAAGCGTATGAGGCGAACCTGAGCTCGCGGGGAGAAATGACTTGAGCGACAAGAGGGCCGCCGGCCCAAGAGTGTCCGATCGAGAGGCGTCGGTAGCGCCTGCGCGCCTTGGGAGCGAGCTCTCCGGAGCACGGTCGGAGCCCCGCTACCTGCCCGACATCGACGGCCTGCGCGCCATCGCGGTTCTGGCGGTCCTCTTCTTCCATCTCGGATTTGCGGGTTTCACCGGTGGATACGTCGGGGTCGACATCTTCTTCGTCGTCAGCGGCTTTCTCATCACGCGGTTGATCCGCGACCAGGTTGCCGACGGGACGTTCAGCTTTTCCGGGTTCTATGCCCGCCGCGCCCGCCGGCTGTTTCCGGCGCTCTTTCTGACGCTGGTCGTCTCGTTCGCCGCCGCTGGCATGCTGTTGTCGCCGGCGCATCTCGAGCAGTTCGGAGGATCGCTGCTCCACGTCATCCTGTCGGTCTCGAACGTCTACTTCTGGACCGAGAGCGGCTACTTCGACACGGCGGCGCGATTGAAACCCCTTCTGCACACCTGGTCGCTCTCCGTCGAGGAGCAGTTCTATCTCGTCTGGCCGCTGACGCTCGTGCTGCTGCTCAAGAGGAGCCCGCGCTGGCTCCCGCCGGCGCTCATCGCGGCGGCGGGGGCTCTCAGCCTGTTCTTCGGTTCGCGCTGGCTCCTGGCGGATCCGTCCGGTGCCTTCTATTTCGCGCCCTTCCGTGTCGTCGAGTTCGCCTTCGGGGCGATCCTCGTCTGGCTGGTCGCCCACAAGCCGAAGCACCCCGTAGTGCAGGAGGCCCTGGTCGTCGGCGGTCTGGGGCTCATTGCCTACGGGGTCGTGACGTTCACTCCCGAGACGTCGTACCCGACGCTCGCCGCGCTTGCGCCCTGCCTCGGCGCGGCGCTCGTCATCCAGGCCGGTTCCGCCCGCTACAGCGGCCGCCTCCTGCGCAATCCGGTAGCTGTCGGCATCGGGCTGATCAGTTACTCCCTCTATCTGATTCACTGGCCCATCATCGTCTTCTACGGCTACTACAAGTCCGAGCTGACCGACTTCGAGCGTTTCGCCATCGTCGGCGCCTCGCTCGTCGCGGCGGCAGGAATGTACCGGTTCGTCGAGCAGCCGTTCCGGCGCGGACTCCGCAGCGTCACGCCAGCCGCGTTTGGATTCGTTTGCGCCATGCTTGCCTTGATCCTCTCCCTGCCTGCCGCCAACGCCTGGGCGAAGGGCGGCTGGCCGTGGCGATTCGGCGCCGCCCTCGCGGCGGATTACGACCTCGATCTGCTGCGCATGAGCTCGCTTCGCTTCACGACCGAGAACGTCGGCGGCCTGAGCTTCGACTCCCAGCGCAGGAAGGTGCTGGTCGTCGGCGACAGCCATGCGGGCGATATCTCGAACGCTCTCGTCATGACGCTCGATCCCGCGGCCTACGAGGTGAAGCTACAGACCTTCGACGATGTCTGCTTTCTGTTCATCGCGACCGGTGAAGCTCCACCGGACATGGAAGTGAACGCCTTCTACACCGCCCGCTGCAAGGATGAAGTGGCGTCCTACCGCGCTTCCCTCAAGGTGGCGAGCGCCGATGTCGTCGTCTTCTCCGTCAGCTGGACCCAGAAGACGGCGGAGGGAGCGCGCGATGTGATCGAGCTGACGCGGCAACTCTCGCGTGAGTCCCGTCTGGCCATGAAGGGACTGGATGGGCCGCGGGAAAACGATCTGCGTGTCGTGCTGATGGGGCCGGCGCCGCTGTTCCTCAACCTCCCTGCGAAGGTGCTCAGGCTGATAGGCAAAGGATCTGCCGTCGAGAAGATCAATCTCCGCGCCAACGCCTGGCGCGCCAAGGAGGGGCGCGAAGTCGACGCGGCGCTGGCTACCACCGCCGCCGCTGCCGGCGCCCGTTTCGTGAGCAAAGGGGATGTCGTTTGTTCGGAGTCGACCTGCACCGTGCTTTCCGAAAGTGGGAAGCTGATGCTGTTCGACCCTTCGCACTGGACGCTCGACGGCGCCCGCCTCTTCGGCGAGCGCATTCGCGAGGCCTACCCGGACCTCCTCGACTGAAGGGGTTTCAGAAGGCGTTGTTGTCGAGCCCGCCGCAGTAGTTCCCCGCCGCGTTGGTGTAGGTCTTCACCCGTCCGGTCGTGGTCTCGGTGATGCGCAAGGTGTAGGCGAGGTTCGAGAGCGTGCCGTAGAGCACCAGGACGCGGTCCCCGAAGTCCAGCGTTTTCACCAGCACCTCGAGGTTCGCCGGGTCGGTGAACGAGAAGGCAGCGGTCAGGTCGGAGAGCTTCTTGCCGGTGCCGCGGCCGCTCGTGGCGTCGAACTGGTTCCGCCAGTCGAGCTCGAGCCGGAATCTGTTGTTCACCAGACAGACGGCGTTGGCGCTGCTCTGGCACGAGGCCAGTTGCAGGAGATCGGGCTCGCCGCCCGCGGTGTCCGTCTCGAAGACGAGGCTGGACGTCGCGAGGTTGTTGTCGAGGCCGCCGCAGTCGCCAGCGGTGTTCTGGTAGGTCTTGGTCACGCCGGTGCGGGTGTCGCGCACGCTGATCGTGAAACGGAGGTTCGTCAGCTGGCCGTAGAAGAAGAGCACCCGGTCGCCGAAGTCGAGCACCTTGACGATGAGCTCGATGTTAGTGGGATCGGTGAAGTAGAGGAAGCCCGCGACGTCGGTGTTCGGGATCGCACCGGCCGCGCCGCTCGCGCCGTCGAACTGGTTGCTCCAGGTGGCCGAGACCTGGAATCTGCCGCCTACGAGGCAGAGGGTTCCTGCCGGGCAGCCGCCGGTGCCGCCACCGCCGCCGCCACCTCCGCCGGTGAAGGTCCGGTCGTACAGGGTGCGCAGCGCGGCGACGTCGTCGCTCGCCAGGCGGGCGCCGCGGCCGTCGTTGTGGATGCGGAAATACATCAGGGCGTCGCGCAGCGTCTGGTTGGTCTCGCCGGCGTTCTCGCTCGAATGGCCGATCCCGAGGGTGTGTCCGAGCTCGTGTCCGATGAGCTCCTCGGCGGTCTTCTGCGGGTTGCTGGAGCGCTCGAAGACGCAGGCGATGCCGTCATTGAGCACGATGTCGGCGCCCTGGATGCGGATGAAGGTCTCGCCATTGAAGCGGCCGGTGGTATCGGGGTCGAACCAGGGCCCGCCGATCGCCAGAGTGCCGCCGGTCGAGCAGTTGAAGTCGCCCTCGACGTCGCCGTTGGGGTCGTCGAACAGCAGTACGTTCTGGCTGTCGAAGTTGGAGAACCCGGCGGTCAGGCCGGAGGTGCCGGCGAGCGTGAGACGGATCGGTGTGTTGGGCTGGGAATTCCAGCCCGCCATGGCGTTGCGGAAGATGTCCGAGGGGTTGCCGCTGAATCCGGGGAACGGATCGGGATCGATCCGCCAGCTGACCTGGCCGCCGTTGTCGAACTCGAACCAGCGTGAATTGCGCCCGTTCTCCCCCAGCAGGGTGAACATCGGCAGCAGGGAGTTCTGACTGGCTGCAGGAAGGACCAGATAGTAGTCCGGGAACTGCGGGCGCGAGGTCGCCTGGTCGGCGATCCAGTCGGCGAAGCGATCGAAGTCGCGCAGCCTTCGGTTCTCGTTCTCTCTCGTCGCCGCGTCGTCGAGGACATCCACTTCGGAGAGGTCGCGGTAGGCGACCGCGTGGCCGGCGAGAAGCGCTTCGCGGAAGGCGCCGAGCATCAGGTGGAGGATGCGGTAGGTGCCGTCTGCGTGACGACCGAGAAAGAGCAGGGCGCGCTCACCTTCGGCGAACGTCGGCGCCCCCCAGATCTTGAGCTCCATGCCGTTCGCGGCGCGTCCGCCGGGAACCCGAACGAGGAGGCTGCTCTCGCGTACCGAGCCCTTGAGCACGCGCTCGACGTTCATCAGGTAGTCGGTCACCGGCCGGTCGATCTCGGCGGCGGGGAGCGTGCCGACGACCCGGGCGACGACGATCAGCCGGGCCTGTTCGATCAGCCGGATGTCGTTGACCAGCTTGACGCTGGTGGCACTCGCAGGGGCGAGTGTGCCCAGGGCGAGAGCCAGGAATACGAGACCCGGCAGGAACATTCGATTTCGGAAGGGCATGTGCGGTGGCTCCACCTGCAAGGTCAGGACCTGCAAGATCAAGACCGGGCCGACAAAGTAAGCCCTGCGCGGATTCTTGTCAATGAGATTCGACGGCCAGCCGCGATAGTCTTCGCCCCATGACGCGCGTTCTTTCGGTGGTGATCCCGGCCTTCAACGAGCGCCGGACGATCGCGGAGCTCCTGCGGCGGGTGGCGGCGGCGCCGCTTCCGGCGGGGGTCGGTCTCGAGATCGTGGTGGTCGACGACGGTTCGACCGACGGCACCCGCGACCTGCTGTGCGAGCTCGTGGCACAACGGGAATCTGAGGAACCGCCACTGCGATTCTTCGAGCAGCCGAGGAATCAGGGGAAAGGGGCGGCTCTGCGGCGCGGGTTTGCCGAGGCGCGTGGTGAGTGGATCGTGGTGCAGGACGCCGATCTCGAATACGACCCGCGGGACTACGCGAAGCTCCTGCAGCCGGTGCTCGACGACGGGGCCGACGTGGTTTTCGGGTCCCGTTTTTCGGGCGGTCCCCACCGCGTCCTCTTCTACTGGCACTCGCTCGGCAATCGTCTGCTCACCACGGTCTCGAACATGTTCTCGGACCTCAATCTCTCCGACATGGAGACCTGCTACAAACTCTTTCGGCGGAACCTCCTGGACGGTGTCGAACTGAAGTCGAACCGCTTCGGCATCGAGCCCGAGCTGACGGCGCGCTTCGCGCGCATGCCGGTGCGGATCTATGAGGTGCCGATCTCCTACCACGGACGCACCTACGCCGAGGGCAAGAAGATCGGCTGGAAGGACGGCTTCGCGGCGCTGTGGGCGATCGTCCGATACAATCTTCTGCCGTGACGCTCCTGGGCTCCGACTCGCGCATTCACGCCGGCCAGGACGCGGCCGGCGGACCCGGCGCCGGTCTGGGTCCGTTGGCGCGTCTCGAAGCGAATATCGGCCGGGTCTACAAGGGCAACACCGAAGCGGTGCGGCTGGCGATCGTCTGCCTCCTGGCGCGCGGCCACATGCTGATCGAGGACGTGCCCGGGGTCGGCAAGACCACTCTTGCCCAGGCCCTCGCGCGCTCTCTCGGACTCGAGTTCCAGCGCATTCAGTTCACCAGCGACCTGCTGCCCTCGGACATCCTCGGTGTGTCCGTGTTCCAGCAGCGCCAGGAGCGCTTCGAGTTCGTGCCCGGGCCGCTCTTTGCCAACATCGTTCTCGCCGACGAGATCAATCGGGCGACGCCCAAGACCCAATCGGCACTTCTCGAGGCGATGAGCGAGCGCAAGGTCTCGATCGAGCGCCAGCGTTTGCCGTTGCCCGATCCGTTCCTGGTCCTCGCGACCCAGAATCCGCACGAGTACCTGGGGACCTTTCCTCTCCCGGAGTCTCAGCTCGACCGGTTCGAGATGTCGCTGCGCCTGGGCTATCCGGCGCGCGCCGCGGAGCGCGAGCTGCTCCTCTCCGGCGGCGTCGAGCGTGAGCTCGAAGAGCTCGAAGCCGTGGTTTCCGCCGACGAGGTGCGCGACCTCCAGCAGCGGGTGCAGCGGGTCAAGGTCGCCGACAAGCTCGCCGACTACATCCTCGGCCTCGCGGAGGCGACGCGCCGGAACGAGGAGTTCCAGCTCGGCGTCTCGACGCGCGGCGCGCTCGGCCTGTACCGCGCAGCGCAGGCGCTGGCGCTCTTCGAGGGCCGCGACTTCGCGGTGCCGGACGACGTCCAGCGGCTGGCGCCGGCGATCCTGGCGCATCGGGTCGTTCTACGGCGGGGCTCCACCGGACTCGAAGCCGCCCGCCGCGCCGTCGAAGTCCTGGTTCACGGCACGCCGCTGCCGATCTGAGCACCTGCGTGACCCTGGCCGCCAAAGCCGCCGCTGCTGCCGCCGGCGCCCGCGCGGCTTCGGGATCGGGGGGGAGCACGGCTTCCGGGCGTTCCGCGAGCGGAGCGCTGCGGAGCGGGTGGAAGCGGCTGCGGGCGGCCCGCGCCCGGCGCGGCATTCCCGAAGGAATTCGCATCACCAAGGTCGGTCTCTGGTTCGTGCTGCTGACCGTCGTCGTCGCGGCGGCAGCCACCAACACCGGCAACAACGCCCTCTACCTCGTGCTGGCCTGCATGCTGGCCATGCTCGTGGTCTCCGGAGTCGTGTCGCGGATGAACCTGCAACGGCTCGCGGTGACGGTCGAGCCGCCCGGCGATCTGTTCGCCCGCCGGCCCTTTCAGCTGCCCTTCACGATCAGCAATCAGGGGCGGCGCTGGCCGCGCTGGCTGCTGGTCTTCTCGGTGGCGGTGAAGGGGCCTTCGCGGCTGGTCCCGCACTTGCCCGCCGGCAAGAGCGCCCGCGGCACCCTCGAGCTGCTTCAGCCGCGGCGTGGCCGGCACCGTCTCGAGTTCGCGCACTTCTCGTCACTGTTTCCCCTCGGCCTCTTCCGCAAGGGGATGCGGGTTCCTCTCGGACTCGACCTGCTCGTCTTTCCCGAGCTCTTCGCCGCCGGTGGGCTCGAGGTGCAACCGTCCGGAGCCGCCGGCGACGAGTCGGCTCCGCGCCAGGGCTGGGGGCACGAATTGCACGCGCTGCGCGGATACCGCGCCGGGGACGACCCGCGCGGCATCCACTGGAAGAAGTCGGCGCAGACCGGCGCGCTGGTCTTCATGGAGCGCGAGAGCGAGGAGACCCGGCGGCTCTCGATCGTCTTCGACAACGCCACCGGGCGGCTCGCGGACGCAGCGGCCGCAAGTCGCTTCGAGCACCTGGTGAGCGAAGCCGCGACCGCGGCGGTCGATCATCTGGCGCGTGGCTACGAGGTCGAGCTCGTGTCGCGAGAAGGCATGCTGCCGTTCGGCACCGGGACGCGTCAGCGCCAGGCGATTCTCGAGAGCCTGGCGCTCGTCGAGCCGCGGCCGCGCCAACGCGCCGAGCTGCAGTCCTCCGATCCCGCCGCGCGCTCGCTGCGCCTCACCTTCGGCGCCGCGGAGCGCGTGTGACGAGTGCGCGCGATGCCGGACACCGCGCGTGATGCGCGGCGCGGGAGCACCGCAGGCATGACCTACGCGCGCGAGAAGCGACTGCTGCTGGGCATCGCCGCGCTCCTCGCGCCGCTGCCGCTGCCGTTCAGCCAGATGCTCGAGTGGTCGGCGCTCGTGCTGTTCGAAGTTCTCGTCGTCGCCTTCCTGGTGCGCGCGGCGCGCGGGATCGAAGGCCCTGACCTGCCGGGGAGATGGCTCTCGAACCGGGCGCTGAACCTCCTGGGACTCGCCTACCTGCCGGTCCTGGTGCTCGACATCGGCACCACCGGCCGCATCCAGATCCTCCGCCCGGTGCTGCACCTCGCGATGTTCGCGGTGCTCGCCAAGCTCTGGTCGCTGCGCGAGGAGAAGCAGAAATGGCAGACCTGGATGGGGATCTTCTTCCTCTTCCTCGCCTCCATGGCGACCAGCGTCCATCCGACGGTCGTCCTCTACCTCATGGTCTTCCTGGGCCTCACGGTCGTGCTGATGGTGCGTTTCGTCTATCTGCACGTGCTCACGAGCTTCGGTCATCGCGATCTCGCGCCGCCGCAGTTTCCGGTGCGGTCCTTCCTGGTGGGCGCCGTAGCCGCGACGCTGCTGCTTGCCGTGCCGCTCTTCGCTCTCCTGCCGCGGGTGCGGTCGCCGTACATCATGGCTCCGGGCGGGGGGGGCGGACAGCTGGAGTCGCGGGCGGGGTTCTCCGATGCCATGAGCCTCGACCTCATCGGCAGGATCCGCGACAACCGGCAGATTGCCATGCGGCTGACGTTTTCCGGTCAGCCGGCGCCGCCGGGAGCGATGCGCTTCAAGGCGGCCACCTACGACGTCTGGGAGGGCCGCACCTGGCGCCGCAGCGCCCGCGACCGCACGCTCCGGCGCAACCCCCGCGAGGGGATCTTCCGGCTCGCCGAAGGCAACCGCACCGCGTCGGTGCAGATCGCTCTCGAGCCACTGCGCTCGACCAGCCTGATCCTTCCGCTGGGGGCGCTGGCGGTCGACCTCGATCTGGCGGTGCTCGACGTCGACCGCGGCGGCGCGATCTTCCTCAAAGGGATGCCGGGAGAGGTGTTCGATTACAAGGTCGATCTGGGGGTGTCGGAGCGCTCGCTGGCGGCGCTGGTGAAGGACCGAGTGGCCGCGCTCGCCCCTGCCGCCGAACCCGCCGATGCCGCTGTTGTCGGCTCTGCCGCCGAGACCGGTGCCTCGGGTCCCCCGGGACCAGCTGATCCGGCGCTCGACCTGTCCGGAGTGACGCCGCCGATCGCCGCACTCGCCGCCGAGTGGGCGGGGTCCGGCACGCCGATGGAGCGCGCCCGTCGGATCGAGCGTCACCTGCTTTTCGACTACGCCTACACGCTGGAGTTCATCGGCAGGGGCGGCGAGCGGCCGATCGAGTACTTCCTGCTCGAGGCGCGGCGTGGGCACTGCGAGTACTTCGCCTCCGCGATGGTGCTGCTGCTGCGCTCGCAGGGGATTCCGGCACGCCTGGTCACCGGATTCCTCGGTGCGGAGTTCGCGCCCTGGGAGCGCGCCTGGGTGGTCCGCCAGTCCAACGCCCACGCCTGGGTCGAAGGCTACATCCCGGAGACCGGCTGGCAGATGTTCGATCCGACGCCACCGGCCGGGCGACCGATGAACGAGGACGCGAGCCTGCTCGGATCGATGCGCGAGGCCTGGGAGTTCGTGGTCTTTCGATGGGACCGCTACGTCATCTCCTTCGACTTCTACGACCAGGTCGGGATCTTCTTCCGGCTGCGCTCACTCTGGGATCAGTTCACGAGGGAGCTCTTCCGGTCGACGCGCGGGCCGCGCGCGACCGCAGCCGCTCCCGCTCCGCCCGAAAGCCCGGCTGCCGGGCCCTCGGCCGGCGCGCGCGTGGCGCCGCCGTTCTGGCGCGATCCGCGCGTCGGATGGGTCGCCGGAGCCCTGTTGGTTGCGATCGCCGGGGCCATCTTCCTCCTTCGGCGGCGGGAGGAGTGGAACGCCACGCGGGCCTACCTCGCCCTGCGTGCCACGCTCGCCGGCTCCGGCCTGGGGCTTGCGCCCTGGCTGGGCCCGCTCGCCCTCGCCGACTTCGCGCGGCGCCGCCTGCCGGAGGCGGCGCCGGCGACCGGCCGCCTGGTCGCGAGCTACCTCCGCGAGAGCTTCGCCGGCGAGAGGCTAGCGGACGAAGCTCTCGCGCATCTGCGCACCGACCTCGCCGCGGTCGATAAGGCCGCTCGCGCCGCGATCGCCGCGCGGCGGCGCGAGAAGCGGCGCCGCTAGTATTGGACCGAGGACCGACGCGGACCGACGCGCGCCGCAGATGTGGAATACTTCGCAGGCTCCAGATACGAAGAGGGAAACGAGATGAGCACGATCGATCGCATCCAGTCGCAGCTCGGCGCCGACGCCGGGAGTCTTCTGTCTTTCGTCTGCAAGGGCGTTCCGAAGGAGCGCATCCGGATTCCCGCTTCCGACCATGTGGCGGCGAGCTTCGGCGATTCGGATCGCAACGCCCAGGTGATGGTGAACCTCGAGCGCATTCACGCGACCGGCCGGCTGGCGAAGACGGGCTACCTCTCGATCTTGCCGGTGGATCAGGGGATCGAGCACTCCGGCGCGGCCTCGTTCGCGCCGAATCCGGACTACTTCGACCCGCAGAAGATCGTCGAGCTGGCGATCGAAGGGGGCTGCAACGCGGTCGCCTGCACGCTCGGCGGGCTCGGCCTGGTGGCGCGGAAGTACGCGCACAAGATCCCTTTCATTCTGAAAATCAACCACAACCAGCTGCTGACCTACCCGAACGGCGCTCGGCAGACGATGTTCGCCCGCGTGGAGCAGGCCTGGGACATGGGCTGTGCGGCGGTGGGGGCGACGATCTACTTCGGCTCCGACGACGCCGACCGAGAGATCGAGGAGGTCGGCGAGGCGTTCGCCGCGGCGCATGAAATGGGCATGGCGACGATCCTCTGGTGCTACCTGCGAAACTCCGCCTTCGCCAAGGACGGCATCGACCACCACACCTCCGCCGACCTCACGGCGCAGGCGAATCACCTGGGAGTGACCCTCGGGGCCGACATCATCAAACAGAAACTGCCGACCCTGAACGGCGGCTACAACTTCCTGCCCAAGTTCGGCAAGACGCACAAGAAGGTCTACGGCGAGCTGGTGAGCGATCATCCGGTCGACTACGTGCGCTGGCAGGTGGCGAACTGCTACATGGGAAAGATCGGCCTGATCAACTCGGGCGGCGCCTCGGCGGGGGAGAGCGATCTCGCCGAAGCGGTGCGCACGGCGGTCGTCAACAAGCGCGGCGGTGGCATGGGTCTGATCTCCGGCCGCAAGGCCTTCCAGCGCCCGCGCGCCGAGGGCGTCGCCCTCCTGCACGCCATCCAGGACGTCTACCTCTGCCCGGAAGTCACCGTCGCCTGAGTGCGGCGGCGCCCGCTACCAGATCGTCTCGACGACGTTGGCGGCGCGGATGCGCTCGTCGGCGGTCACCAGTGGACAGCGCAGCACGATCGCCGTTGCGGCGATCAGGCGGTCGGCGGGATCGGAAGGAAAAGTCAACGGCAGCTCGGCGGCGGTGAGACAGATCTCGGGCGAGAGCGGCTCGACCTGGAGCGCCGGCGGCTCCACCAAGTCCGCCAACCAGGCGCGAATCGGTCCGGCTGATCGGACTTTTCCTTTGCGATAGAGCCAGACGGCTTCCCAGACGGAGATGGCTGCGATTCTCAGGCCGCCGCTTTTCTCGTGGCGGCGGATTGCCGAAGTCGCGCGTCGCGAAAGTAGCTCGGGCGCTCGGCCGAGGTACAGCCAAGCCTGGGTGTCCAGCAGGATCACTTCTTCACTCGATCCCACTTCTCGAGTACAGAGTCTGCTCCTCCGACCCCATCCCACGGCGACTCGGAAAGGTCTCCGACGATCTCCATCTTGCCCTGCATGTAGCCGACCAAGCTCGTGGCCTGGGAGTCCACGGGCACGAGCTTGGCCACCGGGCGACCGCGCTTGGTAATCAAGACAGGTTCCTTTCTCGACTGAACCTCATCCATGATCTGCAGGCACTTGGCCTTGAACAGGCCCGCGGCGATGGTCTTCATAGTCATCAGGGTATCACTATGGTTACGAGTCATAGTCATGAACAAACTCCTGGCAGGGCTCGTTTGTATACGGGTAAAGACGCGAAAGCGGCGTCGTAACTGGCAGTTGAGGGGAGGAAGGATGCGACGACGGAATCTGGCTTCGGTATTGGGGCTGCTGGCGACGGTGGCGGGTAGTTCGGCAGGAGTGGCGGTGGAAGCTGCCGCCGAGCGCGCGGCGCGCATCGAGCAGGTGCGCGCGGTGGAGATCGCCTTCGCCAAGACCGTCATGGACGACAAGCCGGAGGCGTTCGCCGCGCTCCTCGACGAGGGGACGGTCTTCGTCAGCGGCAAGAACGTCACTCGCGGCAAGGCGGCGGTGGTCGCCGGCTGGAAGGATTTCTTCGGCCCGGCGCGCCCCTACTTCGAGTGGCACCCGGAAGTCGTCGAGCTCTCGGCCGACGGCAACCTCGGACTCTCCCGAGGGCCGTGGGTGATCCGCACCAGGGACAAGGACGGCAAGGAGGTCGAGGTCAAAGGCCTCTACAACTCCGTCTGGCAGCGCCAGGCCGACGGCTCATGGAAGATCCTCTTCGACGCCGGCTGCTCGCCCTGCCCGACCTGCGGCTGAGCCGGCCGAAGCGGGTTCAGGGGACCGCTGCCGACCATTCGATGGTGGAAGCGACCTCGAAACCGTCCCGGAAGATGTTGATCGTGCGGACGCCCAGGGCGTCGAGGTCGCCGGCGGCGAAGGCGGCGGAGAGGCTCGCCGAGGCGTCGTAGGCGAGGCTCCAGGTCGAGCCGTCGAAGGCGACCACATCCTCGTCGTCGAAGTCGACGGTCGCGATCCTGCCGCTGGT
The DNA here is from genome assembly GCA_018057705.1 of Thermoanaerobaculia bacterium. NCBI lineage: Bacteria > Pseudomonadati > Acidobacteriota > Thermoanaerobaculia > Thermoanaerobaculia bacterium. The sequence continues at coordinate 44,051 of JAGPDF010000005.1, forward strand.
GTCGAAGGAGAAGTAGCGCGTGCCGTTCACCGGATCGCGGTCGAAGCCGTCGACGTCGAGGCCCTCCGGGATGCCGAGCGCCGAACCGTCGAGAAAGAGCGACCAGGCCGAACCGTTCCAGCCGGCGAGGTCCTCGTCGTCCACCGTGAGCCCGCCCGGCAGCGCGGTCGGCACGTCAAAGGAGAGCAGGGTCTGGGTCACTCCGGCGCTGCGGACGCGACCGAAGGCGTCGATCGCTGTGCCGGCCGGAATTCCGGCGGCCGAGCCGTCGAGGAAGAGTGTGTAGGCCGCGCCGTTCCAGGCGAGGAGATCTTCGGGCCCGGCCGTCACTCCGCCGCCGAGATCGACGAAAGTATCGAGTGCAAAGAGCCTCTTGCCGTCGTCGAGCAACTGGTAGGCGGTGACGTCGGCGTTCGCCGGCAGGACGCCGAGGTCGAGCGTCGAAACCGTGGACGGAAGTGTGACGCGCCGCGCCGCCTCGTCGTCGATCGTCGCCGCTCCCGCCGTCCAGGTGATGTCGTTCGAGGCATCGACGGAGAGAACCTGGGCGTGGCTCGACTGGGCCAGGACGAGGAGCAGTATTCCCGAGGCGCGGGGGCTGCGGTTTTCGCGGATCCGAACTCGCATGAGCGCGCTCCTCACGGGCAGACGACGTTGCCGCACATGTTGGACGCAGGCGGCACCTGGAGAATCGTGCCCGCCCCGAAGCAGCCTGCTCCCGCGCAGCCGTTGAACTTGTTGCCCTCGAGGGCGCAAACGGAACATGTGAAATCCGCGGCTGCATTCACGGCGATGGTCGAGTGGCCGAGACGCGCTCCGAGCAGGTTGACCTCGACACCGACGTTGTTCTGCGTCGTGACGTTCTCGGCGGTGCCGCCGTTGAGCTGAATTCCAGGGCCGAGGTTCTGGATGGCCAGCGAGTCCGCTATCGCGCCATTGCTTACCGAGATCCCTCCCACGGTGTTGACTGCGGCCACGCAGCGAGTGACGTGCCCGAAGCTGACTTTGATTCCCCATCCTTTGTTGCCGGTGGCACGAACGGAGTCGACCGAGCCGCTGCCCTGGATGCCGTCGGATCCCATGCCGAGGACGGAGCCGTTGCGCACGTCGGCTTCGCCGGAGACACCGGCTCCGGTGCCCGCACTGTCAGGTCCGCGAATCGCAAAGCCGTTGAGATCGATGCTCGTGCCCGAGACTCCGAGGGTGATTTCGATGGCCGTCGTGTTCGCGGACTGCGGCAGTCCCAGGAACGTGACATCGAGATCGCTGGTCAGGACGAAGCTGCCGGGCGTGTTGATCGACACCGGGAAACCGGCCAGGTCGCCGGCAGTGACGCCTCCCGCCAGAGCCTTCGCCTGGTTGATCTCGATTCGCCCGTCCACGGCAGTGGCCGCCTGGGATACGAGAAGCAACTGCAATCCTGCAAGGACGGACAGCCACGAGCGGGTGCGCATCTCAACCTCCAAAGGGTGACTCGATGTGGGGCGAAGCGTACTCTCATCGCTCGAAAAATCAATGGGCGGACATATCTCGTACAATCCACCTATGGCTTCTCCCATCGCGCCGCGTCCGCATCCGCAGAAACAGCGGGATCAGGAGGAGCGGGAGGCGACGGCGCACTTCTACCGCGAGTGGCTGCGGAAGCCCATGTCGGTCGCCGCGGTCAGCCCGAGCAGCAAGCGGCTGGCGGAGGCCGTGGCGACGGCAGTCGGAGACGGGCAGTCGGTCGTGGAGCTCGGCGGCGGGACGGGCGCGCTCACGCACGCTCTCGTCGCGCGGGGTATTCCCAGGCTGGTGGTGGTCGAAGCGGTACCGGCCTTCTGCGAGCTCTTGCGCCGGCGTTTTTCCGGCGTCGAGGTGATCGAGGGCGACGCCACGCACGCGGCCGCTCTCCTCGCCGGCTCTCGCGTTCCACCTGGCACCGCCGACGTCGTGGTCTCGGGCCTGGGCATGCTCACCCGGCCGCGCGAGGAGCAGCAGCTCTTGCTCGAGGCGATGCTCGCGCTGCTCAGGCCTGGGGGCCACATCGTGCAGTTCACTTACTCATTGTTCTTTCCGGCGGCGCGCGGCCTGCTGGCGGAGATGGGCCTCGAATCCCGCCGCGAGAGCATGACCTGGATCAACCTGCCGCCGGCCTCTGTCTTCATCGTGCGCCGGGCCGCGGGCGAAGCCGTCGCCTGAAACGACTCCCAGCCCGACCTCTTCGCCGCCGGGTGCAAAAGCTCTCCTGCCGCCCGCGGCGCACCCGACGTCCGCGCCCGAGTCCGCGGATCCGTATGAGATAGTGAATTCGCGTCTCGCGACGCCGGAAGGAACCGGGCCTTTCGGTTCGCGGTCAGGCCCCCGGTAGAGAAGGGATCTCCATGCCCGACGGCTCATTCTCTCCGACGAACCGGCGCCCAGGTTCAAGGCGTTCCTGCGCGCTTTTCGTTCTGGCGATCGCGGTGGTTTCGGCGCCGCTCGCGGCCACCGATGTGCATCTGGTCAGCGGCACGGCACTCGAGGGCAGCGTCGACCTCGCACTGTGCCCGGACGGCTCGTTCCTCGTGAGCTGGGTCAACTACGAACTCGGTTTCCACGAGCCCAGATTCCAGCACTTCGATGCCGAGGGCGTTGCACTCTCGCCCGCCGTGCCGTTCGGCGACATCACCACACCGGGCACGGAGACTCGACTCGGATGCGACGCCAACAACGAGGCTCTCGCTCTGTGGACGAGGTTCGGCAACGAGTACGCAGGTGTCACTTCCGCGATGTACGTCACGGCCTTCTCCAGCAGTGGGTCTCGTCTCTGGCCGACGATCGACCTGGGGAATGCGGTGCAGCCGGGCGCCGCGTTGTTCCTCGGCGTGGACATGACCGCCTCGCCCGCCGGAGGTTGGATCGTTCACTGGAGCGCTCGTCTGCCCGGCTCGGAGGTCCAGAGGGAGTTCTCGCAGCGGATCCTCACCGCCTCCGGCCCGGTGGGCGAGCCTTTCGAATGGGTTGACCCCCCGCACGCGGCAGCGCTGGCCTCTGCGCCGAACAGCGCGATCCAGGTATTCCAGAGACTCGATCCGCAACAGAGCCGGTTGTTCGCGCAGCGGCTGCTCCCCGACGGTTCTCCGGCGGCTCCGGCGCGCGAGGTCTACGCGCTGAATCGGCAGGATGGCTTGGTCTTCTATGACGATGAACCTGCTGGCTTCGCTGGGGATCGGTACTTTCATCTGGTCTCCGTGGGCACCTTGGGAGGGGGAGGAATTTACTTTCCCGGCTTCGTCACCCAGCTGCAGGGGCTAACCACGGAGGGCGATCAGCTGGCCGTGCCGCCATTTCCAATTCGAGAAGTCGATACCGGAGACATCAGAGGCAGTGTCGCGGTCGATGCCCAGGGACGGGCGATGGTCGCATGGGGAGAGGCCGCTGTCCTCCTTGGACCGCTCGTAGGTCGCATCCAGGCGTTCGGCGCCAACGGCACACCGCTCTCCGAAGTCGTCGCCTTGAACGATCTGCCGACGACGCTGATGGTGGTGCCGCTTTCCGCGATCTCTCCCTCTGGCCGATGGATCGTGGTGTGGGGGGAGAGCGGAGAGTTCGGCGCTTCTCCCGGGCTTCGCGCCCGATTCGGAGCGTTCCCGGCCGGGTGCACGCCGACGATGGAAGTGCTCTGCCTCGCCGGAAATCGATTTCGCGTCACGACGACCTACCACGATCATCTCGGGCGCGACGGGGTCGGCCAGGCGGTGGCATTGACGCCGGAAAGCGGGACGTTCTGGTTCTTCACCGCCGCCAACGTCGAACTGATCCTCAAGGTCATCGACGCCTGCTCACATCCGGATTTTCAGGACTTCTGGGTCTATGCTTCCGGGCTGACCGACGTCGCGGTGACCCTCACCGTGGTCGATACCTGGACCGGAGAAACCTGGGAACGGGAGACTTCGCTCGGCGAAGCGTTCCCTCCGGTGCTCGACTCGCAGGCTTTCCACACCTGCGGGACCACCTCTCCGATCGTTTCGCTCGCCGCAGGCGCGCCCTAGCGCTCTGGCGCGCTGCGGACCGGTTGCAGTCGTCGACGATCAGCCGTCGACGAAGTCCAGCAACTCGTCGCCGCGCGCGGCGGCGTCCTTTTCCCCCTGCTCGATCAGACGCTCCAGAAACTCCGGCACGAACATCACCAGCGACAGGAAATCGCCGCCTTCGCCCTCGCGGGTGCCGAGCCCGCCGACCAGGAAGCGGAAGGCGCGCGGCAGCTCGCGCTGATAGCGCGCGGCGAGCGCGCCCAGATCGGCCGAGGGGCGCAGGAGCATGCCGCGCACCGGGTGCAGCCCCTCGCGCTCCGCCGGGGCGATCTTGTCGAGCAGGCGTCGGCGCTGCTCGAGGCGGGCGAAGTCGTCGTCGAGAACATCGAGAAAGATGGCGTTCGACAGCACGCCGAGGATCTGGGCCAGGGGCGGATAGCGCTTGCGGCCGAAGATGGGCGCCGCGGCGGCCGAGGGCGCCGGACGCGTCGAGACCGCGAGGATCCTGCCCGCGCCCAGGGCCAGCGCCGGCCAGAGCGGGTCGGACTCGCGGACGCCACCGTCGCCGTACCAGGAGCCTTGCAGGCGGACCGCCGGGAAGAGGATCGGCAGGGAGGCCGAGGCCATGACGTGCTCGACGGTGATCGCGCCGCGCTCGGTACGCCGGAAGGGCGCCTTGAGGGCGGTTGCGTGGCGCCCGGCCACCCAATCGACGGTCTCGCCGGTGCTCCAGTCGATGGCGGTGAGCGCGAACGAAGTGAGGCGCCCGGAATGCAGGTTGGCTTCCAGACCTTCGAGAGCGCCATCGACCCGGCCGAGATGCTGCTCGAGGAAGCGGCGCAAGGGCTCCGTATCGACGAGGCCCTCCTCCCTGGGCGCGAAGCGCGCCCCGCCGGAAGAGAGGCGGAGGCCCCAGCGTGCGACCTTTCTGGCCAGCGCAAGTGCGCCGGTGCGCAACAGCCGGTCGAGCTCCATGTCGAGCCAGACCTCGGAGAGCCGCCGCGCGGCGGAGGCGAAGCTCCCCTGGTGCGAGGCGAGGAAGGCGGCGTTGATCGAGCCGGCCGAAACGCCGGTGAGAATCGGCACGCGCAGGTCGGGGCGGCGTTCGGCCAGAAACCGCAACACGCCGACCTGATAGGCGGCACGGGCGCCACCGCCGGTCAGTACGAGTGCCAGGTCCCGGCTCACGGCCCGACCTTAGCAAAGGCCCGGTTTGGATAAGCTCCGGCAAATGAGTGCGATCGATCTCGGGCGCTTCCGGCTGCACGTCGTTTCGGACGGCAGGTTCAAGCTGGACGGTGGGGCGATGTTCGGCGTCATCCCCAGGAAGATGTGGCAGAAGGAAAAGTCGGCAGATGCCGAGAACCGGATCGACATGGGGACGAACTGCCTCCTGGTCGAGGCCGGGAGTGACCTCGTGCTGATCGATACCGGACTGGGAGACAAGCAGGACGAGAAGTATCAGGGTATTTTCGCCTACGAGACGGGAGCGCAGCGGCTGCCGGAGTCGATCCGGGCCGCCGGCTTCACGCTCGAACAGGTCACCCATGTCGTCCTCACCCACCTGCACTTCGATCACTGCGGCTGGAACACCCGGCTCGACGGCGCCGGCAACCCGGTCGCGACCTTCCCCAACGCGCGCTATTACATGAATCGCGGCGAGGTCGAGCATGCGCGCCGCCCGAACGAGCGCGACGGGGCGAGCTACTTCCCGTGGAACTGGGAGCCGCTCCTCGAAGCCGGCGTGGTCGAGCTCTTCGACGACGTCTGTGAGGTCGTGCCGGGGATCCGCGCCGAAAAGGCGCCGGGGCACAACGCCGACATGTGCGTCGTCACGGTCCAGGACGACGACCAGCGCGCCATCTTCCTCGCCGACCTCGTCCCGACCTCGGCCCATGCGCCGATTCCCTGGACCATGAGCTACGACCTCTATCCGCTGCAGACGCTCGAATCGAAGCGCCTCTGGCTGCCGCGGCTGGCGGCGGAGAACTGGCTGTGCGTCTTCGAGCACGACGCGGACCGGCCGCTGGGGCGGATCGTCGAGGAGCGGCCGGGGAGGTTCGCGGCGGTGCCGCTCTAGGTCCACCTCAAGATCGCCGCCGCGCTGCACCAGCGGCGCAGGCCGCCGCGCGCCGGCTTCGCGGGAGCG
>JAGPDF010000005.1:50294-99582 GCA_018057705.1 Thermoanaerobaculia bacterium
GCCGCTGGGGCGGATCGTCGAGGAGCGGCCGGGGAGGTTCGCGGCGGTGCCGCTCTAGGTCCACCTCAAGATCGCCGCCGCGCTGCACCAGCGGCGCAGGCCGCCGCGCGCCGGCTTCGCGGGAGCGCCGCCGGCTTTCCCCGGTCCCACTAGGCTCGCTTCCCGGCGCCCCGCGGGCGGCCGCACAACTCGCCCCTTTCGGGGCTCAGACATGTGCGGCCGCTTTTCCGCGGGACGCCGACGCTCGCCAAGTGGGACCCTCGGGGTCCCTGCGCGGCGGCGCTCCCGCGAAGCCGACACGCGGCGACCTACTTTCGCAGGAGAGGCACGGCTACCGCTGGAGCGGCACCCGCCGCGCTGGGGAGCCGGTGCGTGGAAGCGGGGAGGTCACTTCCGGTAAAGTCCGGGGGCGGTTGGGCTCTTGCGAGGACGATAGGAGGAGCGCAACCCCCCTTTACTGAAAACAACGACGGCGGTCGAACGCCGTACGTCGAGCGCAAGCGAGTCACCGGCGCTCGCAGTCGAAAAAAACAGAATCTTCGCCCTCCGGGCGCAAACGGGAGTCGCAATGGCCACCGAAGTCGTGATGCCGCAAATGGGCGAGTCGATCGCCGAGGGGACGATCACCAAGTGGCTGGTGAAGGTCGGCGAGAAGGTGGAGCGCGATCAGCCGCTGTTCGAGATCTCGACGGACAAGGTCGACGCGGAGATTCCGTCGCCCGCCGCCGGGGTGCTGCTCGCGATCCACAACGCGGCGGGCGAGACGGTGCCCGTCAACAAAGTGGTCGGCCTGATCGGCGCCGAGGGCGAGGCGGCCGGTGCCGCTCCCGCCGCCGCCGCACCTGTCGCAGCCGCTCCCGCACCCGAGGCGCCTGCCGCCGCTGTAGCAGCGCCAGCGGCGACGCTGGCGCCGGCTCCTCCGGCGGCACTCCCGGCAGCACCTCCGGTCCCGTCAGTTCCTGCTCCGGCGCATGTCCCGGCTCCCGCGGCACCCGACGGCCAGTTCGACTACGACCTGGTGATCGTCGGCAGCGGTCCTGGCGGCTACGTCGCGGCGATCCGCGCCGGCCAGCTCGGCATGAAGGTCGCCTGCGTCGAGAAGGACCCGAAGTTCGGCGGCACCTGCACGCACCGCGGCTGCATCCCGACCAAGGCGCTGCTGCACTCGGCCGAGGTCGTCGACCAGATCCGCCACGCCGGCGACTTCGGCATCGCGGTGGGGGAGCCCGCGATCGAAATCGAGAAGGTGCACGCCTACAAGCGCGGCATCGTCGACAAGAGCGCCTCGGGCATCGAGTCGCTGTTCAAGAAGTACAAGGTCGAAGGGGTTCGGGGTCATGGGCGCCTCAACGGCCCGCACTCGGTCGAAGTCACGGCCGAAGACGGCAGCCGGCGAGCGCTCACCGCCCGCTTCGTGATGGTCGCCACCGGCTCGGTGCCGCGCGACATCCGGGTCGCGCCCGCGAACGGCACGACGATCCTCAACTCGGATCACATCCTCGAGATGGAGCGCATCCCGAAGTCGATCGTCGTGCTGGGCGCGGGAGCGGTCGGCACCGAGTTCGCCTCGGTCTTCCGGTCGTTCGGGTCGGATGTGACTCTGGTCGAAATGCTGCCCCGCATCCTGCCGATCGAAGACGAAGAGGTCTCGAAGGAGCTCGAGCGCCAGCTGAAGAAGCGCGGCATGAAGGTCATGACCGCGACCCAGCTGACGAAGGCGGAGCCTCACGATGGCGGCGTCAAGGTGACGCTCCAGCAGGGCGAAAAGGAGTCGGAGCTCGACGTCGAGGTCCTGCTGGTCGCGGTCGGCCGCGCTCCGGTGACCGAGGACATCGGCCTCGACAAGGTCGGACTCGCGACCGAGAAGGGCTATGTGACCGTGAACGGCGTCATGCAGACGTCGGTGCCGCACATCTACGCCCTGGGGGACGTCGTCCCGACCCCATGGCTGGCGCACATCGCTTCGGCGGAGGGGATTCTCGCCGTCGAGCACATGAAGGGGATGCCCGTGCATCCGCTCAACTACGACCGCACCCCCTCCTGCACCTACTGCGAGCCCGAGGTCGGGAGCGTCGGCCTGACGGAGGCCAAGGCGAAGGAGCGCGGCTACGACGTCGGCGTCGGCAAGTTCAGCTTCATGGCGAGCGGCAAGGCGCGGATCCTCGGCAAGGCGCAGGGCTTCGTGAAGATCGTCCGCGACAGGAAGTACGACGAGATCCTCGGCGTCCACATCATCGGCCCGCACGCGACCGACCTGATCGCAGAGGCCTGCGTCGCCCTGCAGGCCGAGATGACCACCGAAGAGCTGATGCACACCATCCACGCCCATCCGACCCTCGCCGAGGCGGTGATGGAAGCCGCCCACGCCACGCTGGGCCCGGCGATTCACTCGTGAGTCGCGCAACGGCCGGGGACATGATGGACGCGAAGCGTCCTTCGTGTCCCCAGGAAAGTGAGGCCGCATGAGCAGTCTCGGTCCATTGGACCCAGGTGCCACCGAGCCCAAGGACAAGCTCGCGAAGACCGCGCTGTCGCGCGAGCGTCAACTCGAGCTCTACCGCTTGCTCAAGCTCAATCGCCTGGTCGAGGATCGCCTGACGAATCTCTACCGCCAGGGCAAGGTGGTCGGCGGCCTCTACGGCAGCCGTGGCCAGGAGGCGATCTCGATCGGCACCGCCTACGCGCTCGGACCCGACGACATCGTCGCGCCGCTGATCCGCAACCTCGGCGCCATGCTGGTGCGCGGCGTCTCGCCGCGTGAGGTCTTCACGCAGTACATGGCGCGCGGCGGGAGCCCCACGGGGGGCAAGGACTGCAATCTGCATTTCGGAGACCTCTCGCGTGGACTGATCTCGCCGATCTCCATGCTCGGGGCGCTCGTCCCCGTGATGGCCGGGGTCGGTCTGGCAGCGAAGCTCCAGCACAAGAGCTACGTCGCCATGACCTACATCGGCGACGGCGGGACCTCGACCGGCGACTTCCACGAGGGGATGAACGTCGCGGCGGTGCTCGACGTGCCGCTGGTCGTCGTCGCCGAGCACAACGGCTACGCCTATTCGACCCCCACCGCGCGGCAGATGAGGATCAAGGACCTCGCCCAGCGGGCCTCGGCCTACGGCATTCCGGCGCGCACCGTGGACGGCAACGACGTCCTCGCGGTCTACGAGGCGGCGCGCACGATGATCGAGGCGGCGCGCTCCGGCGGCGGACCGCAGCTCCTCGAGGTCAAGACCTTCAGGATGAAGGGGCACGCCGAGCACGACGACGCCTCCTACGTGCCGAAGGAGCTCTTCGAGCAGTGGAAGGCGAAGGATCCGATCGATCGCTTCGAGCGCCATCTCCTCGGGAACGGGTTCGCGACCCGGGAAGAGCTCGACGCCATCACGGCCAGGATCAACGGCGAGCTCGACACCGAGGTCGACTTCGCCCTCGCCTCCCCGATGCCGCCCCCCGAGCGCGCCCTCGAGGGCGTCTACGCGGAAGGAGCGCGGTCATGAGCTCGGGAGCCGGCGAGATCACCTTCCTCGACGCCATCCGCCAGGGCCTGTGGGACGAGATGAAGGCCGACCCGACGGTCTTCCTGATCGGCGAGGACATCGGTGTCTACGGCGGCGCCTTCAAGCTGACGGCGGGGCTGCTCGACGAGTTCGGGCCGGAGCGGGTGATCGACACGCCGATCGCCGAGTCGGGCTTCGTCGGCGCGGCGATCGGCTCGGCGATGATGGGCCTCAAGCCGGTCGTCGAGTTCCAGTTCATCGACTTCATCGCCAACGCCTTCGACATGATCGTCAACTTCGCCGGCACCAACCACTATCGCTGGGGCCAGAAGGTGCCGATGGTGATGCGCGGGCCGTCAGGAGGGCGGGTCAGCGGCTCGGCCTTCCACTCGGCGAACCCGGAGGCCTACTTCAACCGCGCCCCGGGCCTGAAGATCGTCTATCCGGGAACGGTCGAGGACGCCTACGGCCTCATCCGCTCGGCGATCCGCGACGAGAATCCGGTGCTGTTCTTCGAGCACAAGTACCTCTACCGGCGCATCAAGGGTCGGATCGATCCCGAGGCCGCGCCGATTCCGCTCGGCAAGGCGCGCCTGGCGCGCTCGGGCCGCGACCTCTCGATCATCACCTACGCGGCGATGCTGCACGTTGCCCTCGAAGCGGCGGAAGTTCTGGCCGCGGAGGGCATCGAGATCGAGGTTCTGGACCTGCGAACCCTGAAGCCGCTCGACGAAGAGGCGGTCCTGGCCACGGCGCAGAAGACCGGCCGGGTCGTGGTGCTGACCGAGGAGCCGCAGACCGGCTCGTTCGCCGGCGAGGTCGCGGCGCGGGTGGCGGAGAAGGCGTTCTGGCATCTCGACGCTCCGGTGGCGCGAGTCTGTTGCCTGGATACGCCCGTCCCCTACTCGCCACCGCTCGAGGACTACTACCTTCCGAATGCCGATAAACTCATTGCCCGCGTCCGCGAACTGCTTCGCGCCTGACCGGGATCGACGGATCGCTTCAACGGAGAGAGCAATGGCAACCGAAGTCGTGATGCCGCAGATGGGCGAGTCGATCGCCGAGGGGACGATCACCCGCTGGCTGGTGAAGGTCGGCGAGAAGGTCGAGCGCGATCAGCCGCTGTTCGAGATCTCGACCGACAAGGTCGATGCCGAGATTCCGAGCCCGGCGGCCGGAGTGCTGCTCGAGATTCGCAACCAGGAGGGCGAGACCGTGCCGGTGAACCAGGTGGTGGCGATGATCGGCGAGGCTGGCTCGGCGGCCGCCAGCGCTCCGGCCGCCACGGCTGCGCCGGCGCCTGCTCCTGCCGCCGCTGCGACCGCTGCAGCGCCAGCCCCGGCCGCGGCGCCTGCTCCGGCAGCGCCCGCCGCCGCTACACCGGCCGCTGCCCCGGCCGGCTCGCTCGAAGAGCGCGTGCGCCAGCTTTCGAGTCCGCTGGTGCGCAGCATCGCCGCCAAGGAAGGCATCGATCTCTCCCAGCTCACCGGCACCGGCATCCACGGCCGGGTGACCAAGCAGGACATGCTCGACTACATCGCCCAGGGCAAGCCCGTGCGCGCTGCCGCTGCCGCCGCCCCTGCTGTGGCTCCTGCAGCGCCGCGTGCCGCGAGCGCTCCTGCGGCCGCAGCCCCGCCGGCCGCAGGCAAGGTGGACACCGGTTTCCATGTCGCGGCCTACCAGCCCGGCGACAACGTCACCATCGAGCCGATGTCGAAGATCCGCCAGATCACGGCAGCGCACATGCGCTATTCGAAAGACACTTCGGCCCACGTCACGACCGTCTTCCACATGGACTTCACCAAGGTCGACCGGATCCGGGCGCGCGCCAAGGACAAGTTCTTCAAGATGAACGGCACCAAGCTCTCCTACATGCCGTTCATCTTCAAGTCGGTCGCCGCGGCGCTGCGCGCCCACCCCAAGGTGAACGCGTCGATCGACGGCACCAACGTCGTGTTCAAGAAGGACGTCAACATTGCCATGGCCGTGGCGCTCGACTGGGGGTTGCTGGTGCCGGTCATCCGCAACGCCGATCAGCTGAACCTGCTCGGCCTGGCGAAGACGGCCAACGATCTCGCCGACCGGGCGCGGTCGAAGAAGCTGGGGCCGGACGAGCTCAAGGGCGGCACCTTCACGATCACCAACCCGGGCGTCTTCGGGAGCCTCTTCGGCACGCCGGTGATCAACCAGCCGCAGGTCGCGATCCTGGGTATCGGTGCCATCGAGAAGCGCCCGATGGTGATGACCGACGTCGACGGCTGCGACACGATCGCGATCCGCGTCATGTCGTATTTCGGCATCACCTACGACCATCGGCTGGTCGACGGCGCCGATGCCGACCACTTCATGAATTCGGTGAAGAAGATGCTCGAGTCCGACGCCTGGCCGGAGCTCGAGCCCTACCTCTGATCCATCCGGGCGGGGCCTGCCTCGCCCGGATCTCATCTTCTACAGGTTCTCGGGGTCGAAGCGCAGGTTCGGCTGGTTGCGGACCTGCGCGAAGTACTGGCTGAGCCTCGCGAGCAGACTCAACGTCACGGCATCCGCCTCCGCGAGGCGCTCGAAGATGGTGAGCGCCACGAAGGCCTCGCGGGCCACCCCGAGAGTGCGGAACACCGCGACGAGCTCGGCTGCCAGGAGCTTCAACTCCTGCCTCCGGCCCTGCTCGGCGAACAGCACCGCGAGATCCAGGGCTACCGAGGCGGCCTCGTACGGAATCCGGGCCTCGACGAACCCCTCATGCGCGTCGCGAAAGGCGCGCTCCGATTCCTCCGGCCGCCCGAGATCCTTGGCCAGCCGGGCCTCCATCCAGCGCAGCTTGAGCAGCAGCATCCGGTCGTTGAACTCTTGGTAGGCGGGGCGCAGCGCGGAAAGCTCCACCATCGCCTCCTCGGCCTTGCCCGCGCACATCAGCTGCCATACGAGGTTGTGATGCGCGGCGATCGCCAGCCGGCGGTTGCGCTCGGGGTCGACCTGCCGCCGCGCCAGGCGACAACACTCGACGGACTCTGCGGCCTCTCCACGCAGGTCTCGAATCGCCGCCTCGCACATCAGGGATCGACCTTCGAGGTGAAGGTCGCCCACCATGCGATAGATCCGGCGCGAGCGGTGAATGGAGCGCAGAGCCTCGTCCAGGCGGCGCTCGGCGCGTCGCAGCGAGGCGGTGAAATAGAGATGCTCGGCTTCCTCGAGCGGCTCGCCCGACCCCTGCTTCAGATGGCGGGCGGCGGTGGCGAGCGCCTGTTCCGCACCAGCGAGGTCGGAGGTCGCCCGCAGCGCGTTGGCCGTTCTTCCCCAGGCGCGAGCCCGCAGATCGCAGACGACGCGCTCGCCGTAGTTCTCGGTACCGAGGCGGTCGGCGATCGCGACGCCCATCCGGGAGAGCTCGACCGCGCGGTGGGGATCGTCGTAGATCGCCGCCAGTCCGGCGTCGAGCAGCAGCTCGCAGAACGACCAGCTGTCGAAGCGGCTGCTGTTGCGCAGCAGCGTCCACTGGCGTGGCGGCGGGTGGCGCAGGAAGTCGCGGAACTGTTCGGCGGCGATGGCCCGCTCCTGGTTCATCTGGCGCTCGATATCGGCCACGTTCGCCAGCACACGACTGAGCGAGAACTCGCTCGGCCGCGCGTCGCCGATGAGCCGGATCCTGGGTGCGATCGTCGCGCGGCAGAGGGTGCAGCCGGAGAGCAGGTGTTTCAGGACTTTGCGGCGTTCGGCCGGGCTGGTCTCGCCGTCGGCGAAACGGGCGAGCAGTGCGCCATCGAAGTTGCAGTCGGGCATGGGCTGGGTCTCGCTCATTCGGCACCCGGCTGCGCCGACGGCTGGGCCTTCGGCGGAATCGCCGCCGTCGGATAGCCGCCGGCGAGCATCTGCTGTGTGAGAGCCGAGAGACAACGATGGGCGATCTTGCGGATGCCGGTCGGGCTGTAGCCCAGACGGAGGGCGACCTCCGGATCGTCGCAGCCGAGACCATAGCGCAGGCGCAGCAGCGACCGGCAGCGATCCGGGAGACGCCCGATCGCGCCCGAGAGATCGCGCGCCAGATCGTCGTTCTCCTGGCGCGGCGAAGTACCCCCGGCGAGCTCCATCAGCAGCGTCTCGTCGACCGTTTCGAGAAGTCGCCGTCGGCGCTTGCGCCAGTAGAGCAGGCAGCGAAATCGCAGCGTGCCGATCAGCCAGGCGTCCGGCGAGGCGATCTGGCGCCGCTTGGTGATGAAGAGGACGAAGGCATCCTGCAACAGGTCCTCGGCATCCTGCGCCGGAATCCTGAAGTAGGTGAAGAGGCGAGCGAACTCCGGCGCCAGCCGGTCGACCAGCTGGGGGAGTTCGTCCTGGATGCAGCCCGGATCGAGTGCGCTCACAATGGCCTCGGCGATGCGAAAGCTCGCCCGAGTGTATCACCCTGCGGCGCCGAAGCCTTCTACTGGGCCTTCCCCGATTCGGCGGGCAGGAGGCGAGGCCGTTGCGTGTCAACGGATGCGCCTCCTCTCGTCGGAGTCGCTACGGGGCCGGTGGGACGACCGGAGCCTCGACTACGGTGCCGTGTTCGGCATCGGTTAGGGCCTGGAGCCAGAAGAAGGCGCTCCGGGCCCAGCCGAGAAGGCTGCCGAGGAGACCGTCTCCCGGCGGCTCGGCCAGCGTGACGGCCGAGAAGTGCTCTGCGCCGCGTTGCGCCGAAAGTGCGCCCGGCAGGGCGGACCAAAGGACGACGGCGAGGCAGATTGCGGCACCGGCACGACGGAAGCGGGACATGGACGACTCCTCTCGAAAGGGTCCGACCGTCCGGCCCCCTTGGCGGGAGGGGCCCTCTCACTTAGATAGTTGCTTTGCCCCCCTCCAAACGTGACAGCGAACGCCGTTTTTCCTGCTGTCGAGAAAGTTCTTCCGATTTGTCACGTTTCGTCCCCCTCGAGCAACTATCTAAGTAGGGGGGGCCCATTCGGTTCCCCGGGGGAGATTCGATTTGGAACCGGAGTGGGGCGGTTCGGCGCGAGTCGTGGATGGCGAGGAACGCGAGACGGTGCTGCTCGGGGTCGGCCTCGGTCCGGCGGAGGGCCGCGCCCTGCGTGCTTTCGCGGCAGAGGTCGAGGCCGCGACGCGGACGCGCTGGCTGGAGTCGGCCACCGTCGATGGCGCCCTGGCGCGACTGCGAATGCTGCGCCAGCGCGGGACGGCCTGTGCCGGCCTGGTGAGCTCCACGCTGGGCGAGCGAGAGGTCTTGCGCCTCGTACGCTCCCTGGGTCCTCCGGGCGGACTCTCGCCGGTCGTCGTCCTCGCCGGACGCGACGACGAATCGGTGGTCACAGTGGCCATGGCGGCGAGCGCCTGCGACTTCGTGCTCGTGCACGAGCTCGACGCCGACTGCCTGATCCGCTCCATCCGGCTCGCGGCCGAGATCGCGCTCCACGTGCGGGAGACGGAACTCAGGGCCCTCGACCTCGCCAACCTGGAGTTGCGCTTCGCGGTGGTCTGGGACCTGATCGAAGACGGCCTGCTGCTCGTCGACGAGCAGCGCGTCATCCGGCGATGGAACCGGGCGGCGAAAAGCCTGCTCGGGCTCTCGGACGCCGATCTCGACGGCGCTCCGTTCGGCTCGCTACGCTGGGGCAACCCGGGTGCGGGCAGCCCGGACCCCTCGAAGCTGTCGGCCCACGAGCTGGCGGCCGAGTTCGAGCGCCCCGACGGTACGAGAATCCGACTCGGTATGCGCGTCCGGGCCTTCGACTTGCGAACCGCACCGGTCGCCGCGGGCGGTCGTGGCGGCTCGTCCGGGCGGATGCGCTTCGTGCTGCTGCGCGACCGCCGAGAGACCGAGGAGCACGCGGCTCTGCTCTCCGAAGCCAGGACCTTCGCCGGCCTGGGGCGGCTCCTGGCGGGAGCAGCCCACGATGGCAACAATCTCCTGACGCCGCTGCTCGGCTACTGCGATCTGCTGCTCGCTGGGCTTCCCAAGGGTTCCGACCTGGAGCGTTACGCGCTCGAGATCGAGCGCTCGGCGCAACACACCGCCGATCTTCTGCGCCGCCTGCTGGAGCGCAGCCGCGGCCGGCCGCAGGAGCTGCGCCCGGTGCTCGCGGATCAGGCCCTCGCCGAGGTCGCGGCCCTCCTGCGCTCGCTGGTCGGCAGCGGTGTCGCCTTTTCGGAAGGCCTCGGCGCGCCGGGAGTGGCGGTTGCCCTGCGCGACGGCCAGATCGAGCAACTGGTCCTGAACCTCGCCGCGAACGCCCGCGACGCCATGCCCGGCGGCGGCAGGCTCGAGCTGCGGACCGTCTCGGAGAACGGCCGGATCTGGGCTCTCGAAGTCGAGGATTCGGGGGTCGGGATCCCGGCCGGCAATCTCGACCGGCTGTTCGATCCGCAGTTCACCACCAAGGCGGCCGGAAAGGGTACCGGCCTCGGTCTCTGGATCGTCCGCTCGATCGTGCAGGAGGCCGGCGGCCGCATCCGCATCACCAGCCAGCCCGGCAAAGGCACCACGGTCCGTGTCGAGCTCCCGGCCGTCGCGGTACCGGGTCCACCGGCGATCCTGGAACGCTAGACGGGCCTCGCCCGACCTTCTCACCGGCCTTCTGCTGCGGCGGCGCAGCTGCCCACGCCTGCTGCGTTGCGCTCGGTCGGCCTGCTCGACGTACTGAATGTACGTCTGCGCGGGCCTCGGTCGCGACGCCTTGCAGTCACGGGCATCTGCGACGCCTCGCGACGAAGCCGATGAGAAGGTCGGGCTGGGGCCCTGTCATCTCTCCCCGGTTCGCCGCCGGCGGAGCCAAGCGAGGATCTGCTGCTCACCGATCGGGCGGTCGTCGGGCGGGATGTGGAAACTCGCGCCGAGGTCGCGGCGGGCGTCGGGGTCGATTCGGAGAACGAGCAGGAGGGTGACCACCATGGCGAGCAGGGAACCCAGGCCGGCGAGCCCCATGTCCTTCTGGGCGTCCCAGACGTCGCCCTGGGCACCGAGAAAGGCGAGTCCCGCCTCCGGCGCCACTCCCGATGCCGCCAGCCACTCGATCAGCTCGTAGATGGCGGAGAAAGCGAGCGTCAGCTCGACCGGAAGGTAGAAGCTCCAGAAACCGCGCGCGCGGGTGATGCGCACGAAGACCTCGCGCACCGGATAGGCGAGCAGCAGCCCGAACGAGAAGTGGACGAGGCGGTCGTACATGTTGCGGTCGGAGCCGAACCAGCCCTGGAGAGTGGAACCGAACGGAACTTCGGCGTAGGTGTAGTGCGACCCGACGGCGTGCATCATCATGAAGATCGTGATCAGGGTGTAGGAGAGGTTCGACAGGCGGAAGTAGAAGCCCAGACCGATGATGAGCGGCACTCCGGCGAACACCAGGATGTTCTCGAGCCACCAGTCGTCGGGAAAGACGGGGTCGATCGCCGACCAGGCCCACACGGCGAGAAAAGCCGTCAGGAGCACCAGGTGATAGCGGCTGAAGCGGCGCTTCGTCGAGGCAATTCGAGGCGGATCGGTCGTCGGGCTCATGGCGACGAAAGCTAGCACTTCGCAGGCTCCCGGGCGGAATAGAATGAGCCCGTGGCGGCGCGACAGACGAGCTGGAGCTTCCTCGGGCGCGTTCCCTATGCAGCGACGGCGGCGCTGCAGGTGGAGCTGCGCGAGGCGCTGCGGCGCGGCGAAGGGCCCGAAAGGCTGCTGCTCCTCGAGCACGACCCGGTTTTCTCGCTGGGCAGGAACGCCACCGCGACCGACATCCTGTGGAGCCCGGCGGAGCTCGCCGCGCATGGCGTCGAGGTGGCCCCCTCCGACCGCGGCGGACAGGTGACGTTTCACGGCCCCGGGCAGCTCGTCGGCTATCCGATCCTCGACCTCTCTCCCGACCGGCGGGACATCCGGCGCTACGTTCGCGACCTGCAGGAGGTTCTGGTTCGTACCCTCGCCGACTTCCGGATCGCCGCCGCCGGCGGAGAAGGCGACCGGATCGGCGTCTGGGTCGGCGCGAAGAAGATCGCCTCGATCGGAGTCCACCTGTCGCGCTGGCGAACGACCCACGGCTTCGCCCTGAACGTCGCGCCCGAGCTCGCGCTGTTCGGCGGCATCGTCGCCTGTGGGATGCCCGAAGTCGAGATGACGTCGATCGCCCGCGAGAGCGGCGTCGAGACGCCTCTCGAGGAGGTCGCGGCGCGCGTCCGCGAACACTTCGGCGCCGTCTTCGAGCGCGAGCTCCGGAGCGATCCGGAGCTCACGCGACGCGCCGCCGGCGAACCGGCATGAGCGTGGCGATCGAGATCGGCCTGAACGCCGTCATCGTCGCAGTGACCGACGAGGAGCCGCGCCTGCTGACGGTGCACCGGAGCGCCGAGTCCGGCGCCGCGCGCGCCAGCCTGGAGCTCGCTCTGCCGTCGGGCCCCCTCGATCCGGAGAGGGACCGCACCCTCGAGCTCGCGCTCTCCGCCTGGGTGCGCGGCCAGACCGGCGTCGAGCTCGGTTACGTCGAACAGCTCTATACCTTCGGCAACCGCTTCCGGGATTCGCGCGAGCGTCGCGGCGGGCCGCGCGGCATCGCGATCGCCTATCTCGCCCTGGTGCGCGAGGCGCCGCTCGCCTGGGGCGCCGGCGGGAGTGGGCCCGATGGGCAGGGTGGCGAGGGTGGGATGCAGCCGGGCTGGATGAACTGCTACGACTTCCTCCCCTGGGAGGACTGGCGGGACGGTCGCCCGCACGTTCTCGAGCGCGAAATCGCGCCGGCGCTCGAGCGCTGGGTGAAGGCGGGCGCGGATCGCACCGCGATGCGGTTGCGGCGAGAGCGGGCCGACATCTGCTTCGGGCAGGGCGGCGCGCCCTGGAACGGCGAGCGGGTGCACGATCGTTTCGAGCTCCTCTATGAAGTCGGGCTGGTAGCCGAGGCGTTCCGCGACGATGCCCAGCGAGCGCCTTCCCAGGCGCCCGCCCAGGCTCCGATCGTGCCCGCGACCGGCGACCCGCTTGCGCCTCCGGTCTTCGATCCGGGCATCCGGCTCGGCCGCCCGCTGGCGCTCGACCATCGCCGGATTCTCGCCTCGGCGCTCGGCCGATTGCGCGGCAAACTGCGCTACCGGCCGGTCGTCTTCGAACTGCTGCCGGGGACGTTCACGCTCCTCCAGCTGCAGCGCACCGTCGAGGCGCTCGCCGGCCTGCGCCTGCACAAACAGAACTTCCGCCGCCTGGTGGAGCAGGGCGGCCTCGTGGAGGGCACCGGCCGCCTCGAAGCGGGCACTGGCGGCCGTCCCGCGGAGCTCTTCCGGTTCCGGCGCGACGTCCTTCGTGAGCGGCCCGCGCCCGGCGTCGGGCTCCCCGGCCTGCGCTCGGGACTCTGATGCCTGGGCCTTGACATTCAGTAATACTCAATCTTAGGATAAGGCCTCGCCGGCGCGTGCCGGTTTTTCTGGGAATCAGATATTCTCATGTTGAGCATAAGAAAGAGCCCGAAATGACCGAAGCGCAGATCCTCGCAGGCAGTCTTCACCGGCCGGCGTTGCCGTTCACTCCCGAGGTCGAGCGCGAAACGGCGCCCATTTTCGAGCGCATGCGCCGTGTCCTGCCGGCGATCGAATGGCCGGTGCACGCGCCCTATATCGCCGCGATCCTGCGACTCAAGAAGGAGCGCAACGCGGTCATCCTGGCGCACAACTATCAGACGCCGGAGATCTACCACGGCGTGGCCGATTTCGTCGGCGACTCGCTCGCCCTCGCGCAGCAGGCAGCGACGACGCCCGCGGCGGTCATCGTGCAGTGCGGCGTGCACTTCATGGCCGAGACCTCGAAGGTTCTCTCGCCCGAAAAGACCGTGCTGATCCCCGACCGGCTGGCCGGTTGCTCGCTGGCCGCTTCGATCACCGGCGCCGACGTGCGCCTGCTGCGGGAACGCTTCCCGGGACTGCCCGTGGTCACCTACGTCAATACTTCGGCCGACGTCAAAGCGGAGTCGGACATCTGCTGCACCTCGGCGAATGCCGTCGAGGTGGTCGAGTCGCTCGGCGTCCCGAAGGTGATCTTTCTGCCCGACGAGTATCTGGGAAAGTGGGTGGCGACGCAGACTCCGGTCGAGCTCGTGCTCTGGAAGGGGCATTGTGAGGTCCACGAGCGTTTCACCGGCGCCGAGATCGCAGCGATGCGCGCCTCCGACCCGGGAGTTTTCGTGCTCGCACACCCCGAGTGCCCGCCGGACGTCCTCGCCGCCGCGGACTACGTCGGCTCGACCGCCGGCATGATCCGCGAGGTCGGAGCGGCCGGAGTCCGGCGCGTCGTGATGATCACCGAGTGCTCGATGAGCGACAACGTGGCCACGGCGCATCCCGACGTCGAGTTCGTGCGGCCGTGCAACCTCTGCCCGCACATGAAGCGGATCACGCTGCCGAAGATCCTGCGCAGTCTCGAAACGCTCGAGTATCGCGTCGAGATCGCGCCGGAGATCGCGCTGCGCGCCCGTCGCGCCGTCGAGCGCATGCTCGAGGTGGCGCGAGGAGCCAAGCGATGAGTGACGCCCCCGACGGCGTGGCCATCCAGCGCCGCACCGCAGACGTCGTGGTGATCGGTACGGGCGTCGCGGGACTCGCCTGTGCGCTCGAGCTCGCCGGCAAGCGCGTGGACCTGATCACCAAGACGACCCTCTCGTCGGGTTCCAGCCTCTGGGCGCAGGGCGGCGTCGCCGTGGCGATGGGTGTCGGCGACTCGCCGGAGCTCCACGCCGCCGACACGGTGGCGGCCGGAGCCGGTCTGGTCGATCCCGTGATCGCGGAGCTGCTGGCGGAGGAAGGCGTGATCGCGATCCGTCGGCTGATCGAGCTCGGGGCCGAGTTCGATCGCTCGGCCAGAGGCGAACTCGATTTCGGCCGCGAGGCGGCGCACAGCCGGCGGCGAATCCTGCATGCCCACGGCGATTCGACCGGCGCCGAGCTGGTGCGGGCGCTCGCCGAGCGGGTGCGAACCGCCCCATGGATCCGCTTGTGGGAAGGGGCGTTCGCCACCGAGCTCGTCGTCGCTCCGGTCGGCGATCCCGCCGATGGCAGCGAGCCGGGCGTCGTCGGCGTCCTCGCTCGCCACGCCGACGGGCACCTCGTCCTGCACGAAGCGGCTCAGGTCGTGCTCGCCACCGGCGGCCTGGGACAGCTCTTCCGCTTCACGACCAATCCACCCGAGTCGACCGGCGATGGCCTGGTGCTCGCAGCGGCGGCCGGGGCGCGGCTGGTCGATCTCGAGTTCGTCCAGTTCCATCCCACGGCGCTCGCGGTGGACCTCGATCCGCTGCCGCTCCTCTCGGAGGCGTTGCGCGGCGAAGGCGCGACTCTGGTCAACGACGCCGGCTTCCGCTTCATGCCCGCCGAGCACGCCGATGCGGAGCTCGCCCCGCGCGACGTCGTGGCGCGCGGCATCTGGAAGCAACTGGCGGCGGGCCGCAAGGTCTTCCTCGATGGACGGCAGGCGATCGGCGAGCAGTTCCCGGCCAAGTTCCCGACGATCTTCGCGAACTGCCAGCGCGCCGGGGTGGATCCCCGGCTCGAGCTCATGCCGGTCGTGCCGGCGGCGCACTACTTCATGGGCGGCGTGGCGGTGGACGAGTGGGGAAGGGCGAGCTTGCCGGGCCTGTGGGCCTGCGGTGAAGTCTCGGCGACCGGCGTCCATGGCGCGAATCGTCTGGCGTCCAATTCCCTGCTCGAGGCGCTGGTTTTCGGTTCCCGGGTAGCCGAGGCGATCGGTGCGAGCGCGCGCCGCGAGCCGCCGGCGGGCGCGGCGGCAGCGGCCGTCGCCGGCCGCTCCGCCGCTGCGCAGAGCGCGGGCGATCCGGTCGCCGCCCTGGCCGATCTGCGACGGGAGATCCGCGCCCTCTCCTGGGAGCGCCTGGGCCTGATGCGCGATGCGGCGGGGCTTCAGGCGGCGCAACGGCGTTTCGCCGAGATCCTCCGCCAGCTCCCCGCGACGCCCTCGGAGGTGCGCAACCTGGCGATCGCCGGTTCGCTGGTGGCGGCCGCGGCGCTCCATCGCGAGGAGAGCCGTGGGGCGCACTTCCGGACCGACTTCCCGCAGAGCGCGGAAGCCTGGCGGTTCCGGCAGTTTCTCGATGTCGAGATCCGTGAGCACGCTGTCGCGGTCCGGTTCTCACCTGCGCTGGAGGCCCCTTCCGACGACGCGGACTACCTCGTGACGGCGATTGCATGATCCGCCCGACGCCGCCCTATCCGCTGGTCTACGAGGCGCTCCTGCGCCTCGCATTGGCGGAGGACCTCGGCCGCGCCGGGGATATCACCACCGAAGCGACGATTCCCCCCGAGGCGGTCGCCAGCGCTCAGCTGGTGGCGCGCAGCGGCGGCTCGATCGCCGGACTGCCGATGGCGCGACGGGTGTTCGCGCTGCTCGATCCGGCGGTCGAGTTCGACGCCAGGGTTGCCGACGGCGACGTGGTGACGGCCAGGACGACTCTCGCGCGGATCAGCGGACCGGCGCGGGCGATCCTCACCGGCGAGCGCACGGCGCTCAATCTTCTCGGTCACCTCTCCGGCGTCGCGACCGCGACACGGGCCTTGGTGCATGCGGTCGCCGGAACAGGCGCCGGCATCGTCTGCACGCGCAAGACCACCCCCGGGCTGCGCGCCCTGGAGAAATACGCCGTGCGCTGCGGCGGCGGCGCGAACCACCGCTTCGGACTCGATGACGCGGTGCTCATCAAGGACAACCACCTGGTCGCTGCCGGGGGCGTCGCGCCAGCCATCGAGCGCGCACGCGCCCTCGTCGGTCACCTGGTGAAGATCGAGTGCGAGGTGCAGACGGTCGCGCAGCTCGAAGATGCACTCGCCGCCCGCGCCGACGTGATCCTGCTCGACAACATGACCCCCGCGGAGCTCGCGGACGCCGTCAAACGGATCCACGGGCGGGCGATCTCCGAAGCTTCGGGCGGCGTCACACTCGACAATGTGAGGGCCGTGGCCGAGAGCGGCGTGAACCTGATCTCGGTCGGCTGGATCACGCACTCGGCGCCGACTCTCGACGTGGCCCTCGACTTCGACGCATAGGTGCCGCGGGGCGATAGACTAGGCCGCGTGAGCGAGAAACTCGTCCAGATCGGCGGCGCAACTCCGAGCGCCCGTGAGCGACGCCCGCAATGGCTGCGCATCAAGCTCGCGACGCCCGCGAAGTACCACGAGGTCCGCAAGCTCGTCGACGGGCTGAATCTGAACACGGTCTGCAAAGAGGCCAAGTGCCCCAACATCTACGAGTGCTGGGGCGAGCACGGTACGGCAACTTTCATGATCCTCGGGGAGATCTGCACGCGGCGCTGCGGCTTTTGCGCCGTGACCTCGGGCAGGCCGAATCCGGGAGTGGACGCGGCCGAGCCCAGGAACGTCGCCTCGGCGGTCGCCACGATGGGTCTGCGGCACGCCGTCATCACCTCGGTCGACCGCGACGACCTTCCGGATGGTGGCGCGCGTCACTGGGCGGCGGTGATCCGGGCGATTCACGAGAGCACGCCGTCCTGCGCGGTCGAGGTTCTGACGCCCGACTTTCGCGGTGTCCCGGATGCCCTCGACATCGTTCTGGCGGCGGCGCCGGAGGTCTTTTCGCACAACACGGAGACGGTGCCGCGGCTCTATCGCCAGGCCCGTCCGGGCAGCCGCTACGACCGCACGCTTGCGCTGCTCGCCGAGGCCTCGCGGCGGCGCGACGAGGGGAGCTTCTCCGGCCGGGTGAAGACCGGCATCATGCTGGGGCTCGGGGAGACGGGCGACGAGGTGCGCGCTACGCTCGCCGACATCCGGGCCACGGGAGTCGAGGTCCTCACCATCGGCCAGTACCTTCAGCCGACGCCGAAGCACCTTCCCGTCGATCGCTACGTCCATCCGGACGAGTTCGCGGCCCACAAGGCCCACGCCATGGCCTTGGGCTTCCTGCACTGCGAGGCCGGCCCCCTGGTGCGTTCGTCCTACCACGCCCACGAGCACGTACCGCCCGAATTGCGCGTCCCCGCCGCCGCCGGCTGAGCGCCGACCGGCCCGGTTCGGGCCTGTTTTCGGAGCACGCGCGGGCCGTGTCGGAGGGGCATGGCGGTTGTGCTAGCTTGCCGGAAAGACAGCACCCAAGGGCGAGGAGGCTTGCCATGGAAATCCGTCGTTCGCCGTTCGGAAAGTCCACGCAGCTTCCAGAGGTACCGATGCTCGCTTGCGCTCTGGCGTGGCTCGGGCTCGCAACCGCCGCCCAGGCACTGCCCGCACAGATCGTCCCCCTCGGCGACGAGATCGCGGTGAGTCAGCGCGATGGCGACCATGAGAGCGGTAGCCATATCGCCGCCGACCGACAGGGCGGCTGGGGTGCCACCTGGAGATCCGAAAGCCTCGATTTCAGCCACCCCACCGGCCGCCAGCGACGCTTCGATCGCGACGGAGCGCCGGTCGCCGGGAGCCTTCGAGACCACGAGTTCGAGTTCGCCGATCTGGGCCTGGCCGGCGATGGCGACGGCGTCCTCGTCGGCGTCCGGGCCCGTCCGGAGCTCTCAGGGGCCGAGGTCGATGCCCAGTGCGTCGATGCGCTCGGGGCCCCCCGAGGCGCGCGCGTGCGGGTCGATGTCGGCACGATTTCGTCGACCTCGAGATATCCACTGAATGTGCGCCTCGCGACGGCGAGCGACGGCACCAGCGTCGTCGCCTGGCAAGAGAACCCGCGCGACTCCGCCATCCCGCCGAGCGTCTTCTATCGCCGGCTCGCCGCCGACTGCTCTCCCCTGGGCAACGTCGGCTCGCTGGGTGCGGTCGGGGTGGTGGGCCGGCGCGAGCCGCACGTCGCGCTGCGCCCGGACGATGGGTTCGTCCTGACCTTCCTGGAAGGCGAGCAGCTGGACGATCTTCAGGTCGCGGCGCAACAGTTCGACGCCAGCGGCGCGGCGCTCGCGCCGTCGTTCCCGGTTTCTCAGAGCGATTTTCGGCCTGCCTTTCCGCGCGTCGCCGTGGGCAGCGACGGGAAGTTCGCCGTCGTCTGGGGGGCCTACCTCGGCACCGGTGTCGCGGGACGGGTCTTCGCCTCCGCCGGCACCGCGCTGGGCGGCGAGCTCGCGCTGCGCCTGCCGCGACCGCAGACTACGGGCGTCGTCGGCGTCGCCGCGGTCGGAGGGAGCTTCGTGGCCGCCTGGAACGAGACCGGTTTCGTCGAAGAGGGGAGCGCGGTCTACGCCCGGGTCTTCGAGGCCGCCGGTCCGGTGGGTGATGAGGTCTCGGTGGGACGCGAGAGCGCCGACACCGACAACGTGCGCATCGTCGCGCTCGCCGGCAACGAGTTCCTCGTCGCCTGGGACGATTGGGCCGAAGGCACGCTGCCTCCGGATCTCGTTGCGCGCCGGTTTCTGCTTCTCCCGCCTGGAACCGGCTGCACGGAGAGTGGGACCGCCCTCTGCCTGGGAGCGGACCGGTTCCGTATCGCGGTCGAGTGGCGGGACTACCAGGGCCGACGTGGCAGCGGGCACGCCTATCCGTTGACCTCCGACTCGGGCCTCTTCTGGTTCTTCGCCGATACCAACCTGGAGGTTCTGGTGAAGGTGGTCGACGCCTGTGCCGGGTTCGGCCGCCACTGGGTCTACGCCGCGGCGACCACCGATGTCGAGTACACCCTCACCGCCACCGACACCGCGACCGGCCGCTCGCGGACCTACTTCAACCCGCTCGGCCGGAGGTCGCCAGCGATCACCGACAGCGACGCCTTCGCCATCTGCCCTTGAAAAGGCCAAAGCGATGCGTTTCGCTGCGCTCTACGCATCCTGCATCTCAGACGGAGAGGAGCTCTGAATCTGGAATGTGGGATGCGTTGAGCAACGCGAAACGCATCGATCGCTGGTCGCGCGTCACCGCCGCTGCGAAACGACCACCAACCCCGCGACGATCAGCCCGAAGCCCGCGGCCTGCAGCCAGCCGAAGGTCTCGTGCAGGAAGAACGTCGCGAGGAGCGCGGTGAAGACCGGCTGCAGGGTGGTAAAGGCTGCCGCGACCGAGGGTGAGCTGCGTCGCACGGCCCAGGTGTTGAGCGCGTAGGTGCCGACGGTCGGGAAGACCCCGACGTAGGCGATCGCCAGCCAGGTGGCGCCGTGCACCTCTGGCCAGTCGACCCTCGCCAGGGTCGGCAACGACACCAGCAAGGTCGCCGTCCCGCCGGTGACGAAAGCTCCGGCGACCACCGTGCGCCAGGGGAGTCGCGCGAGCAGCGGTCGGAGCAGCACCAGGTAGAAGGCGTAGCAGAGGCAGTTGCCGGCCACCAGGAGATTTCCCAGCGAGGTCTGGCCGCCGAGCTCGAGCCGTGCCGGGTCGAGCAGCACCAGCGCGCCGATGGCGGCGAGTGCGACGCCGGCGACCCGGCGACGGGTGAGGCGCTCGGTCCCCAGCAGCGCCGCCGCGGCGACCGTGAAGACCGGAATCGACGGCATCAGGATTCCGGCGTTGGTCGCCGTGGTGAATCGCAGACCGACGAGGTAGAGCACCTGGTTGGCGAAGACGCCGAGGAGGCCGAGCAGCGCGAGGGCGCGCCAATCCCGGGCTGTCGGCATCACCCGGTCGTGGCGCCAGGCCATGGCGGTGAGCAGAGGCACCGCGATCAGCACGCGGGTGGCGGCGAAGGCGAGCGGCGGGATCTCCGCCAGGACGACCTTCCCGACCACGTGCAGCGTGGCGAAGACGACCTGGACGACCAGGAGGGCGACGATCGCGGCGCGGTCGGCGCTCGGAGCCGCGCTGGGCGCGCGTGGTTCCTCCCGGGGCGACGGCATCGTCGGATCTTAGCGGGTCACGGCAGGGCGCACGGGCGCGGGCGAGCCAGGGCCGGCCGGGTCGAGGATTGGCGGAGGCGCAGGCAGCCGATACAATGCCGAGGCGAGGTGCCCGATTGTCTTCCGAGGCCATTCAAGTCCGTTCCCTGACCGAGCTCGATCTCGACGGCATTGTCCGGATCGGCGAAAAGACGCGTAACCGATATGAGCCTGATCTCTGGGAGGGGCGGGTGACCTACTACCTGCGCCGCGCCCCCGAGGGCTCGGTGGTCGCGGAGATCGACGGCGAGGTCGCCGGCTTCATGCTCGGCGACATCCGTTCGGGCGAGTTCGGGATCGAAGAGGAGTGCGGCTGGATCGAAGTCCTGGGCGTCGACCCGGGCTTCGCCGGGCGCGGCGTCGGTCGTGCGCTCGCCGGCGAGATGCTGAAGCGCTACGCGGCGCGCGGGGTGCGCAGGGTGCGAACGATGGTCGACAGTTCGATGCCGGAGGTCGAGGCTTTCTTCACCCGCCTCGGCTTCGAGGCCGACACACTGCGGCCTTATTGCATGAATCTGGGCAAGAGTCAGGCCTGAGGATCGAACCGACCATGGCGACCGAAACGACCGAAATCCCGAAGAAGTTCCACCAGGCAGTGGAGCGCTGGCGGGACACCTATCTGCCCGACTTCGGATACCTGATGGAGAACTGGGACCGCTACTTTCCGCGCGACGAGAAATTCCGCCTGTGCGCCTATCGCGAGTGCGGGATGCCGTGCACCATCGAGTGCGGCGAGGATCAGGGCAGAGCGAAGTACACCCGGGCCTGCGACATGAAGCCCGAAGCGGCGCATCACCTGGTGAGCGCCATCCGCGCCCAGGCGTCGACCGAGTTCGGCTCGATCCAGCAGCATCAGTTGACCCTCGCCCGCGCTCAGGACGAAGAGGAACAGGCGATGGTGCTGCGCATGATGGCCGAGGAGCTGCGTCACGGCTACCAGATGCTGCACCTGCTGACCGACGACGACTGGCAGCCGGTCACCGGCCAGACCCGGGAGCAGACCGTCGAGGAGATCCTGTCGATGAAGACCGGCTCCCATGTGCTCGGCGCCTTCAATATCGACTTCGAATCGTTCGTGGACAACATCGTCTTCTGCGCCCTGATCGACCGGGTCGGCAAGTACCAGCTCACCCTGCAGAAGGTCTCGGCCTACTCGCCGATGGCGGACTCGATGCCGCAGATGCTGCGCGAGGAGGCGTTCCACCTCGCGACCGGCGTGGTTCCCCTGCGCCGCTGGGTGGTGAAGGCGGCGGCAGGTTCGCCGATGATCACCATGGAGGTCATCCAGAAACACCTCAACAAGTGGGTGCCGAGGGCCTACGAGATGTTCGGTGACGAGCGCGGCGGGGCGACCAACGTCAAATGGGGCCTGAAGCCGATGAAGAACGCCGAGTCCCAGGACCAGTATGCGAAAGAGTGCGCGAAAGTCGTCCGGGATCTCAACATGCGCTATCTGCGCGCCCGCCTTCCCGAGCTCTCGCTCACCGACGCCGAGGTCGGCCTCGCGACGCTCGAGCGCGATCGCGGCAGCTTCCGGGGCGTGAAGTTCGAGGAGCTCCTGCGCCTGCCGCACCGTGAGTACGGACGGCGTCGCGGTGTCCCGGCCTTCTCCTGGGTGGGGATGGATGGCGAGCGTTTCGAGAGCGTCGAGAGCTATCTCGGCCACCTCACGAAGACGCTTCCCGACGGCTATCGCGCCACCCGCGACTTCCAGGACTTCGTCGAGAACCTGCAGGCGGTGGCAGCCGGCGAGAAGACGGCTGACGCAGCGCAGAAGTCGATGCCGCAGCTGCGCCGCGTGGGTGGCGTCTGCCCCTGTTCGAAGTCGGTGCGCTGGGTCGCCGAAGAGGCGATCGAGCTGCCAGCCTCCGCGGTCGGCGCCTGAGCGGCGCCGGGTTCCGACCGCCATGGGAATCGCGAGCTGGATCATCGTCAAGGGACTGCCGCTGGTCCCGAAGGCCATCGTTGGACGCGTAGCGAGCCGGTATGTCGCTGGCGAGAAGCTCGAAGATGCCCTGGCCGTGGTGGAGAAGCTCTCCGCCGAAGGTGCCATGGCGACTCTCGACCTGCTGGGAGAAGAGGTTTCCGAGCGCTCCAAGGCGACCGCCGCCGCCGACGAGTACGTCCGAATGCTCGACGCCATCGCGGCGCGCGGCCTGCCGTCGAACGTCTCGATCAAGCTGACCTCGCTGGGTCTCAAGATCGACGCCGGCTTCTGCCAGGAGAACGTCCTGCGCATCGTCGCCTCGGCGGCGCGGCACGGGAATTTCGTGCGCATCGACATGGAGGACCACTCGACCACCGACCGGACGCTCGCGATCTACCGCGAGGTCTTCGCCCGGCACCAGAACGTGGGCGTGGTCTTTCAGGCCTACATGCGCCGCACGCTCGCCGATATTGCCGCGCTGCCCAGGGCCGGCGCCAACGTCCGGCTGTGCAAGGGGATCTACATCGAGCCGCGGACGGTGGCCTGGAAGGGCTATGAGACCGTCCGGCTGAACTTCCTCGAGGCGCTCGAGAAGCTGCTCACATCGGGGATCTACGTCGGCATCGCGACCCACGACGAGCACCTGGCCTGTGGCGCGGTCGCGCTCGTCGACCGACTGAAGGTGCCGCGCGAGCGCTACGAGTTCCAGATGCTCTACGGCGTCGACCCCGAGCTCCGGAGGATCCTCCTCGCCGACGGCCACCGGCTGCGGGTCTACGTGCCCTACGGTCGCGACTGGTACCCCTACTCGACGCGTCGCCTGCGCGAGAACCCGGAGGTCGCCACCCACGTCCTCAAGGGCATGTTCGGTGCCCGCTGAGGATCGGCTGGCCGGGCTCCAGGTCCTTCTCCTGCAGATTCGCGACGAGCCCGAGGTCGAGCGCCAGGAGCAGGACTGTTTCATCCACTTCTCCGGCCTCCGTCCCGAGCAGTTCACCTTCCGGAACCTCGTCAACCGGCCCGACCTCGCTCTGCACGACGCGGTCGGCTTCGACGCTGTCGTGATCGGTGGCGCCGGAGCGCACTCGGTGACCGAGGAGTATCCATTCACCGGGCCGCTCACGACGCTGGTCCGTGACTTGGTCGCTCGGCGTCGGCCGCTGTTCGGTTCCTGCTGGGGGCACCAGTTCATTGCCAAGGCGCTCGGCGGCACGGTGATCACCGATCTCGAGCGCAAAGAGCTCGGAACGTTCGACATCGAGCTCACCGCGGCGGGCGAGGCCGACCCCTGGCTGGCGGGCCTGCCGCGCCGGTTCGGGGTTCAGCTCGGCCACCACGACCGCGTCGTCCGGCTGCCGGAGGGGGCCGTCGAGCTCGCGGCGAGCGTTCTCTGCCCCAACCAGGCGTTTTGCCTGCGCGACGCGCCGGTCTATGGCGCGCAGTTCCACGTCGAGCTCGATCGCGAGAGGATGCTCGACCGGGCGAACGTCTATCGCGAGGAGTACCTCTCCGACCACGGTGCGATGGCGAGCCTGGAACAGGCCCTGGGCCCGAGCCCGGAGTCCGCGACCCTCCTGCGGCGCTTCCTCGACCGGGTCGTCGCTGCCGGCGGTCGGCGGGCTGAAGTGTCCGGCCGATAGTCGTTTGCCCTCGCCGGGCGCCGGTAGTACGCTCTCCCCAGAGTGAGCCGCGCCAGACAGAGGCAGCCCTCGACCGACAGCTTTCGTCTCGAGGAGCTGGATGACCGGCAGCGCACCGGGGCGATCACCCTCGCCAATCGTGACGCCGAAGAAGAGGCTTCCGGGCGTCCGGCGCTCGAGGCCAACGTCATCCTGATCGCCCATCCGGAGAATGCCCGGCTCGGCACGCGCTACCGCCTGGTCTCCGGTTCGACGCTCGAGATCGGCCGCGCCGACAACGTCGACATCAGTCTCCCCGAAGTGCGTTCGATCTCGCGCAGTCACGCCCGGTTGCGCTATCAGGGCCGCAAGGTCACGGTCGAGGACGCGGGTTCGACGAACGGCACTTTCGTGAACGACCAGCGGGTGGACGGGCCGGCGCTGCTCCGGAGCGGTGACCGTTTCCAGGTCGGATCGGTGCACTTCAAGTTCCTGCACGAACAGGACGTCGAGCACGCGTACCACGAAGCGATCTACCAGATGGTCATGCGCGATGGGCTCACCGAGGCGCTCAACCAGCGCAAGTTCCACGAGGAGCTCGCCCGGGAGTTCTCTCGCGCCGAGCGCCATGACCGGCCGCTGACACTGGTGCTGTTCGACCTCGACAGCTTCAAGGAGGTCAACGACACCCACGGTCACCTTTGTGGCGACATGGTGCTCAAGCAGGTGGCGGCATCGGTGCGCGAGCACATCCGGCCGGAGCAGGTCTTCGCCCGCCTCGGTGGGGACGAGTTCGCAGTCCTGTGCCCCGAGACCGGGCTCCAGGGCGGTCAAGGGCTGGCCGAGAAGCTCCGCGACCGGCTGGCGGAGCTCAAGTTCGCGCGTGAAGGCGCGGTCTTCTCGATCTCGTGCTCGTTCGGCATCGCCGAGCGCGACGGCGGCATGGCCACCGACCAGGCTCTCTTCGAGGCCGCGGACCGGGCGCTCTACCTCGCCAAGGGCGCCGGCCGGAATCGCGTGGTGGCACAGTCGAATCCGCCGGTGCTGCCGGCGCCACCAGCAGCTTGAAGCCATGCGGGGTGGCCCCCCCGCACCGGCCCGACCCGCGTAACTTCGGTCAGCGCGGCTGCTAGTATCCGTAAATGTCGCGCAAGCCCCATTTCTTCAACTGCTCGAAGTGCCCTGCGCACTGCTGTTCGTACGACCACATCGAGGCCAAGCCGGCCGACGTCGAACGACTCGCGAAGCACCACGGCCTTCCCGTCGAAGTCGCGTCGAAGCGCTTCACGAAGCTGGTCCCGGGCGGCAGTCTTCGCGTCCTGCGGCACCAGAAGGACGCCATCTTCGGTTCTGTTTGCCAGTTCCTGAACCTCGAAACACGGCAGTGCGGCATCTACGACGCCCGGCCCCGAATCTGTCGCGAGCATCCCGGCAGCGTACGCTGCGGCTTCTACGATTTCCTCTGCTCCGAGCGCGAGTTGCAGGACGATCCTGACTATGTGCCGTCGTTTACCCGAGGCTAGCCCTCCAAACTGAACATGCTGCGCCGACTCAGCGTGAAGAATCTGGCGGTACTGGCGGGGGGCGAGATCGAGCTCGCTCCCGGTCTGAACGTGCTCACCGGTGAGACTGGTGCCGGCAAGTCGCTGGTGGTCGACTCGCTGGCGCTCCTCGCGGGCGCCCGCGCAGCCGGCGACCTGATCCGCGAAGGAACCGAGGGCGCGACCGTCTCGGGAATCTTCGAGTGCGACGAAGCGCTGCGGGCGCGGCTCCGCGAATCCGGAATCGAAGTCGCCGACGATGGCGACGGCGACGAGCTCGTCATCCGGCGCGAGATCTCGCGCGAGGGGCGTAACCGGGTCTACGTCCAGGATCAACCGGTCACGCTGCGCCTCTTGCAGGAGCTCGCGCCGCGATTGCTGCGCATTCACGGCCAGCGCGACGAGCTCGGGCTCGCCGATCCGGAGCTCCAGCGCCAGTGGCTCGACCGTCTCGGCGGCGAGGAGGGGCTCGAGGCCGCGGCGCGTGTCGCGGCGCGCTATGCCGAGCATGCTCTCGCGGCCGAACGCCTCGAGCGTCTGCAGGGTGACGCCCGCCTGCGCGCCGAACGAATCGATCTGCTGCGCTTCCAGCTCGGCGAGATCGCAGCGGCGCAGCCGGTCGCCGGCGAGGAAGAGGAGCTGCGCCGGAGCCGCGACCTCCTGCGCCATCGCGAGGCGATCGTGCGCGCCCTCGGCGGAGCGTTCTCGATGCTCTACGAAGGCGACGACGCGGTCGCCGACCGGCTCGCCACGGCACGGCACGGCCTCGCCGAGGTCGTGCAATGGGAGGCGACGGCGGCGGCCGCCATTCCCGAGCTCGACGAGATCGCGGCCCGGGTCCAGGAGCTGGCACGCGAGCTGCGCGGCCGCCTCGATGCCGCCGGTGCCGACAGCGAACCCGGGCGCCTCGACGAGATCGAAGACCGGTTGGCGCTCCTCGAGCGGCTCTTCCGCAAGTACGGTGCGACCAGCTCGGAGCTCCTCGAATCGCAGCGGCGGCTCAAGGAGGAGCTCGCCGAGCTCGACGACTCGCAGGAGAATCGCGCCGCCCTCGAGCAGGCCGCCGGCCGCACGCTCGAGGCCTATCGCGCCGCCGCCTCGCAGCTCAGCCGCCTGCGGGCCGTCTGGGCGACCGAGCTCGTCCAGCGGCTCGAACGCGAGCTCACCGACCTGGCGCTCGCCCGGGCGCGCTTCGGCGTCAGCCTCGAGACGACGCGGCGCGCAGGAAGCGCCCTCGAGATCGACGGGGAGGGCGTCGAGTTCGGTCCACACGGCTTCGACCGGGTCGTCTTTCAGTTCGCACCCAACCCGGGGGAGCCGATGATGCCGCTGTCGCGCATCGCCTCCGGTGGCGAGCTGGCGCGGGTTTCGCTCGCCCTGCAGCTCGCGGCGCGGGGTGAAGAGGTCGCCGGCGGTCCGACGATGGTCTTCGACGAGGCCGACGCCGGCGTCGGCGGCGCCGAAGGGTCGGCGCTGGGGAAGAAGCTCCGGCGGTTGGCGAAGCGCGGACAGATCCTCGCCGTGACCCACCTCGCCCAGGTTGCAAGCTGCGGGCACGTGCAGCACCGCGTGACGAAGCGAGTGCGGAGCGGACGGACGTTCGCCGACGTGGAGCGGTTGGATCGCGCCGAGCGCGTCGCCGAGATCGCCCGCATGCTGTCGGGCGAGAAAGTGACCGCGCTGTCGCGCTCGCACGCCGAGGAGATGCTGATCGCGGCAGGAGAGAAGCGATGACCGCAGCGGAGCTGCTCGCGGCCGGCGGAGTGCTGGCCGTCCCTACCGAGTCGAGCTATGGCCTCGGAGTCGATCCGCGCGACGCGCAGGGTATCGAGGCGATCTACCGGCTGAAGGGTCGCGAGCGCGGCAAGGCCCTGCCCGTCGTTGCGGCGGACGTCGCGCAGCTGCTCGCCCTCGGTGTTCAGGCCGACTCGCAAGCCCTGGCCTGGGCCCGGCCGCGCTGGCCGGCAGCGCTGACGGTGGTGTTGCCGCTCACCGCGCCGATCGCGGCGAGCGCTGGCGCCCCGACGATCGCGGCCCGCATTCCCGCGCACGAAGGCCTCCGTGCGCTGCTGGGCGAGCTCGGCCACGCCCTCACCGCGACCAGCGCCAACCCGAGCGGCGAGCCGCCGCTCACGAATCCGAACGAAGTCCGGTCCTGGCTCGAGGCATCCGCCGAGAAGTTCCTCGTCGTAGATCAGGGTACGACCGCTGGCGGCGCGCCCTCGACCCTGGTCGCGTTGAGCGACGGAGAGGTCGTCATCCTCAGGAAGGGCCGAGATGAAGTTGGTTGATGCCAGGCACCGAAGCGCACCGCCCGAGGAGGCAAGCAAGAAGCTTCCAGTAAAGGGGGTGTTAGCCGGTACGCTCGTCGGTCTCGCCTGGCTGTCTCTCTTTTCCTTTACCGGTCTTTTCGCCACTGGGATCGAAACTGCGTTCCCCGAAGTCGCGACGATTCCGGTGGAGGAGATCCAGGCCGGCATGCGCGGCTACGGCCTCTCGGTCTTCCAGGGCACCACGCCGGAGCGCTTCGAGGTCGAGGTGCTGGGCGTGCTCGAAAACCAGAAGCCGGAGGGCAGCTACATCCTGGCCCGCCTCTCGGGGCAGAATCTCGAGAAGAGCGGCGTCATCGCCGGGATGAGCGGCAGCCCGGTCTACTTCGACGGCCGGCTCGCGGGCGCCGTCGCCTTCTCCTGGCCGTTCGCGACCGAGCCGATCGCCGGCATCACGCC
Organism: Thermoanaerobaculia bacterium; assembly: GCA_018057705.1. Classification (NCBI taxonomy): domain Bacteria; kingdom Pseudomonadati; phylum Acidobacteriota; class Thermoanaerobaculia; species Thermoanaerobaculia bacterium. The sequence continues at coordinate 78,374 of JAGPDF010000005.1, forward strand.
GATTGCCGCGATGCGGGCGATCGGCAGCAGCGCGGCCCCGAGCCCGATCGCAGGGGCGGCGGCGCCGCGGAGCGTGGCGGTCCTGCTCGACGAGATCCTGGCGCGGAAGATCCCGTCCGGGCGACTCGACGACGAGCTCGAGCGTTTCGCGCGTGCGGTCTCGAACGAGGGCCGGTCGGCGCTTCTCTGGGGAGCCTCGGGATTCGGGGAGAGCTCGCGCACCCTCCTCTCGCGTCTGCTGCCTTCGTCGGCCTTCTCGCTCTCGGAGCTGGGCGGCGGACGCAGCGCGGCGATCGACTCCGATCTCGGCCCCGGGAGCTCGGTCGCGGCGGTCTTCGTGGACGGCGACCTGCGGCTCGCGGCGACCGGCACGGTCACCGATCGCATCGGCGACCGGCTCTTCGCCTTCGGCCACTCCGCCGTCGGGATCAGCGAGATCAGCATGCCGCTCGCCTCTTCCGAAGTCGTCACCGTCATGCCCAGCGCGCTGTCGTCGTTCAAGCTCGCCAACTCCGGCCCGGCGATGGGGAGCTTCGAGCGCGACCATACCTACGGCTCGGTCGGCCGGGTCGGGACGGTGGCGCGCACCGTCCCTCTGGTCGTCCGTGTACTCGGTCCCGTCGAACGCCGATTCGATCTCCAGCTGGCCGGCATGCCACAGTTCCTGCCGGCGCTCGCGGCGATCGGCTGTCTCGGCTCCTGGGACGTCGCCACCGGAACGGCTGGAGTGCGCAACGTCGACCTCGCCTTGCGGGTCGATCTCGGCGGAGCGCCCGCGCGACCGGCGATCGTGCTCGAGCAGAGCTTCGACGGTCCGGGCGCCCCTGAGGAGGCGATCGGTTTCGTGATGTCGGTGCTTGCCTACGTCACCCAGAACGACCTCGCGCAGCTCGAAGTGAGCGGGATCGGCGTCGACGTCCGCCTCCAGACGGAGCCACGGGCCGCGATGCTGACCTTCGTGCGTCCGAGCCGGACGCGGGTCGCGCCGGGAGAGACGCTCGACCTGCAGATCGACGCTCGCGGCTGGCGCGGCGAGAATGTCCGCTGGAGCGAGCAGGTCGTCGTGCCGTCGGGACTGCCGGACGGCCGATATTCGCTCCTGGTCGGCGACGGAGCGAGCGCCGACGCGGCCCGCCTGGCACTCGCCCCGGCGCCGCCGGCCCGGATCGAACAGGCCCTCGCTTTCCTGCGGTCGCTGCGTTCCTCGAGCGACCTCGTCGTGCTCGGGGTGATCTCCGGCGGCGGGCTCTCGTCGGGCGGCGACCTCCTGCCGAGACTCCCCGGCTCGATGCGGTCGATCTGGGGGGCGATGGGCGCGAAGAGCGCCACCGTCGTGCGCAATGCGATCGTGCAGAATGAGGCCTTCCGCCGTGACCGCCCTCTCGCTGGGCTGCTGCGGGTGGACATCGAGATCCGCCGGCCTCCCGGCCGCGAAACTGCGGGCACCCGGCAGGGCGGCGGAAGATGAAGCGGGCGGGCAGCGATGCCGAACCTGAAAGGGACGCGATGAAAGCTGAAACCTCAGCTGTCTTTCCGAGGTGTCGGTCGTGCCGCTGGCCGCGCTGGCTCCGGTGCTGCGGCGCGGTGCTGGCGGGGGCCCTGTCCTGGGCCGCGCCGTCGGGCGCGAGTCCGGTCCGGATCCACCAGATCCAGTCGCAGGCGGGTTTCGTCGCCGGCACGCTCACCGGCGTCCGGATCGACGCCCGCGGTGTCCTGACGCTCGCGGCCGACGTCGAGACGGTCGCCCAGGTTCCGGAGCCGTTCGCCTTCGCGATCGCGACGCTCCCGGACGGCTGGGCGATCGGGACCGGCGGCGAGGGCCGGGTCTTGAAGGTCTCCCGCGACGGAGCGGTCTCGGTCCTCTTCGACGCGCCGGAGGCCAACGTCTTCGCGCTCCACGCCGACCGCGACGGAACCCTCTTCGCCGGTACCTCGCCTTCCGGCAAGGTCTACCGCATCCGCCCCGGAGCGGCCGGCAAGGCGCCCGAGGCCACGCCGTTCTTCGATCCGCAGGAGACCTACATCTGGGCGCTGGCGCGCGGCGCCGACGGCGCCCTTTGGGTCGCGACCGGCACGGAAGGGCACCTCTACCGGGTCGACGCGGCCGGTCAGGGGACGCTCGCTTACGACGGTGAGGATGCCCACCTGCGCAGCCTCCTCGTCGAGCGCGACGGCAGCCTCCTGATCGGAACCGCGGGGCAGGGGCTGCTCCTGCGGCGTTCCGCCGACGGCAGCGTGCGGACGATCTACGACTCGGCGCTCTCCGAAGCCGTCGCCCTGGCCGAGGCTCCGGGCGGAACCGTCTTCGCGGCCGTGCTGGCTTCGGAGGCGAGCTATCTCGATCTGGCGGCGCCGCGGCCGGCGGCAGATGCGGCCAAGGGGAGCGACGCCGCTGCCGACTCGCAGGCGACCGTGAGCGTGGAGGGGGAGGGGGATGCGGAGCCGGCGGCCGCCGGGTCGCGCCCTCCCGGAGCGAAAGGCCCGCGCAGCGAGCTGGTGGCGATCTCGGCGGCAGGTCTGGTCGAAACCGTCTGGACGTCGCAGGAAGAGACGGTCTTCGCGATGTCGTGGATGGGCCGCCGCCTCTTCGTGGCGACCGGCGCCGAGGGTCGTCTCTACAGCGTCGAGGGCGTCGAGGGCACACCGTCGGCGGCCACGCCGGTCCCCCCCCTCCCGCCGCTCAACGTCACGCTGGACCACGACTTCGACCAGCGCCAGGTCGTCGGGCTCGGTGCCGACGCGGCCGGCACCGACCTGGGCGCCGGAATCCGCGGCGCGGCCGCCGGACTGCCGGTACTCCTGACGACCAACGCTGCGGCTCTCTATCGCCTCACAGAGCGGGCCTCGGCCAGCGGGACCTACATCAGCGCGCCACTCGACTCTGGGCTTCTGGCCCGCTACGGAGTCTTTCGCTGGAGTGGCGAGATGCCGGAGGGCACGAGCGTCCGCCTGAGTTTCCGTACCGGATCGAGCGCCATCCCGGACGCCACCTGGTCGCCCTGGAGCGCTGCCGCGAACGGCGTGCCGGTGGGCCGGGGCTGGGAGGTGCCGATCCCCCCGATCGGCAACGGCCGTTACCTGCAGTGGCAGGCCGAGCTCACGGGCGAACGCGGGCGATCGCCGCGCCTGATGCTGGCCGAGGCCTCGTACCGCCAGGTCAACCAGCGGCCGAGGATCGACCGCTTCGGTGCCCTCGACCCCGGCGAGATCCTGGTGCCGGCGAACTTCAATCCGGCCGACCAGGCCTACGAGCCGGCCGGACCGAACAAGGACGGCATCTTCACCACCCTGCAACCGGCGGCGACCGGCGGCGACACGCGGACGAAACAGCTCTGGAAGCTCGGCCAGCGGACGCTGCGCTGGCGGGTGACCGATCCCAACGGCGACGAGCTGCGTTACGCGCTCGCGGTGCGGACCGAGGCCGGAGCGCCCGCCTGGCTGCCGCTGACCGACGACGTGAAGGAGGATTTCTTCGGCTTCGATGCCACCGTTCTGCCGGACGGGCGCTATCGCTTCCGCCTGACGGCCTCGGATCGCCGCGGCAACAGTGCGGAGGACGAGTTGACCGCGGAACAGGAAAGCGAGCCGGTGGTCATCGACCACTCGCCGCCGGCCCGCGCCCGCGCCGAGAAGCGTGGCGGCGTCTGGAGCGTCGGCGTGACGGACCGATTGAATCCGCTGCGCGAGGCGCTGCTGTCGATCGACGCCGGGGAGTGGCGGCCGGTGGCCGCCGCGGACGGTCTGCTCGACGGCCAGCAGGAGACGCTACTGCTCGGCGAGATTCCGGACTCGGCGCGGCTGGTGCTGCTGCGCCTCGCGGACGCCGCGCTCAACTACGAGACGTTCGATCTCTCCTCCGAGGTGAAACGATGAGCCGTCGCGTCGCGGTCTACCCCGGCTCGTTCGATCCGATCCACAATGGCCACCTCGACATCATCGAGCGTTGCCGGCCGATGTTCGACGAGGTGGTCATTGCGGTGCTGCACAACGAGGACAAGAACCCGCTCTTCACGGTGGAGGAGCGCATGGAGATGATCCGGGCGCTGGTGGGTAACGACGGGATCTTCCGCGTCGAGAGCTTTTCGGGCCTCCTGGTCGAGTTCATGGAGCAGATCCGGTCGCGCACCATCGTGCGCGGCCTGCGGGCGGTTTCGGATTTCGAGTACGAGTTCCAGATGGCGCTGATGAACCGGCATCTGAATCCGCGCATCGAGACCGTCTTCATGATGCCCAAGGAGGAGTACAGCTACGTCTCCAGCCGGCTGCTCAAGGAGGTCTCGCGCTTCGGCGCCGAGATCACCGGTCTCGTGCCGCCGCTGGTATTCGATCGGCTGCGCGAGAAACAGGGGCGCGGCCCGCTCACCCAGGTTTCCCGGGGACTTCGTCCCGAGGAGGCACTCTGACTCTCCAAGGTTTCCTGCGCGCGATTCCAAAGGTCGAGTTGCACGTTCATCTCGAAGGCGCGATGCGTCCGCGGACGCTCCTGGCACTCGCGCGCCGCCGGCGGGTGACGCTGCCCGCCGATGACGAAGCGGGTCTGCGTGAGTGGTTCCGTTTCCGCGACTTCGACCACTTCGTCGACATCTATCTCACCTGCTCGAAGTGCGTCCGCGACCCCGAGGATTTCCAGCGTCTGCTCGCCGATTTCGCCATCGACCAGGCGGCGGAGAACATCCGCTACTCGGAGGTGCATTTCACCATCGGGACGCACTGGCAGAACGGCGTCGCGATCGACGAGGTGCTCGACGCGATGGCCGAGACGATCGTAGCGGTCGAGCGCGACGAGAACGTGCGCATCCGCCTGATTCCCGACATCGTGCGCGACGTCGGCAAGGAGACCGCCGATCCGACCCTCGACTGGGCTCTCGCGGGCCAGAAGAAGGGGGTGGTGGTCGCGCTCGGGCTCACCGGGCGCGAGGCGCTCTTCCCGAGCGAGCCGTTCGCCGACCACTTCGCCGCCGCCGCCGCCGCCGGGCTTCACTGCGTGGCGCACGCCGGGGAGCACGCTGGGCCGCAGGCGGTCTATTCGGCGCTCGACTCCTGCCGCGCCGAGCGCATCGGTCACGGCGTGCGCTCGATCGAGGACCCTGGTCTCGTGGACCGGCTGCGCACCCACCGCGTACCGATCGAGGTCTGCCCGACCTCGAACATCTGCCTCGGCGTTGCGCCCGACGTGGCGCACCATCCGTTCGACGAGATGCGCCGCGCCGGGCTCGAGGTGTCGATCAACACCGACGACCCGGCGCTGTTCGACACGACGCTCTCGGAGGAGTTCCGGCGGGTCGGCGAGGCCTACTCCTACACGCCGGAGGTGCTCGCCAATCTCGCGCTGGCGGCCGCCGCGCACTCCTTCCTGCCCGAAGCGGAGAAGCGCTCCCACCTGGCCGCCATGCGCGAAGAGATCCTCGCCGCCGCCGCTCGCCACCTCGGGCGAGAGCTCGACATCTAGCTAAGGCCGCGTCAGCGCGCTTTCGTGGCGCGCCGGGCGCGCCACCAAGTCGGGATTCAGTCCGTCGCGAGTCGGGGGGAGGCGATGCCGACTGCGATCGGAGAATTGACGAAACCTCCGCGCGATTGGGGAATCGCTGACCGGCGCGCGTCGCTGCCGGGGCGATTCGCGCGATCTCGTACCCGCTGACTCTTCGATCGTAGCTGGCATCTTCGCTGCATGCGCAGGGCAGAGCAGAGAGGGGTGGCCTCGCTGTGGAGTCCTGTGCTGGGGAGCCCGGAGGAGTGTGCTAGAAAACCCCCACTCGTCGCGTTCCGGAAGGAAGGAGGATTCGATCCGATCCGTTCCTGGATCGGAATCGGCGTCCGTACAACGATGGCCGGCCCGCCGCGCCATCCTTTTTCAGGGAGGAAAGATGCAGCCCAAGATGATGCTCGTCCTCTGCAGCGCTTCCGCCGCCATCGCCCTCGGGGCCTGGCTCCCCGGGGAGGCCGGCGCCTCCGACTTCCGGCTCGCCCAGCCGCCGCCCGCCGACCTGCCGCTCGCCCAGGAGCCGCTGGGTCCGGCGCCGAATTGGATCGAGCATTTCGATGCGTACGCCACCGGCTCCGAGGTCATCGGGCAGGGCGGGTGGGAGGGCTGGGGCGGTTCGGGAACTGTCGGCGCGCTGACCAGCGCCACGCAACTCCGAAGCGCCCCGAATTCGATCGACGTCGTCGGCGATACCGACCTCGTCCACCAGTACTCAGGCTACACATCGGGCGTGTGGACCTACACGGCCTGGCAGTACCTGCCGACGGCGGTTACCGGCCGCACCTACTTCATCCTCCTCAACACCTATCCCGCGTTGGCGTTCGGGCACTGGTCGGTCCAGCTCTGCTTCGACGGCACCGCCGGAGTGGTTCGCGACGACACGCTCGGCGACTGCACCACCGGCGTGACGGCGCCGCTGGTGCGCGACCAGTGGGTCGAAATCCGCGTCGTCGCCGACCTGACGGCGAATACCCAGACGGTCTTCTACAACGGCGCGCAGTTCTACACGGCCCCCTGGTCGACGCACCTCGGGCCCGAGGGAGCGGTCAGCCTGCGGGGCGTGGACCTGTTCGCCAACAACGCGACCTCGACCTTCTACGATGACCTGTCGCTCTCCAACCTGCCGTTCCTGGACGGCTTCGAGAGCGGCGACACCGCAGCCTGGCATCAGACGGTACCCTGACGGGGCCGGCCCTCGAGCGACGACCCGGCACCGCCTCAGGGGGCGCGGTGCCGGGCGAGCCGGCCGGAAAGATGCTTGCGGACGTCCGGCCACTCGCTGGCGAGCACGCTGTAGAGGACGGTGTCGCGCACCGAGCCGTCGCGCCGCGCCCAGTGATGGCGGATCACTCCGTCCCTCTTCGCTCCGAGCGCTTCGATCGCCCTCTGCGAGGCGAAGTTGAAGTTGTCGGTCCGCAGGCCGACCACCCGGCAACCGAGCGTCTCGAAGGCGTGCGTGAAGAGCAGGAGCTTGCAGGCGGAGTTGACGTGACTGCGCTGCCAGGCGGCGGCGTACCAGGTCCAGCCGATCTCCACCCGGTCGGCCGCCGCGACGATGTCGTGGTAGCGCGTGCTGCCGACGATGGCGCCGCTCGCGAGCTCGCGCACGGCCCACGGCAGCATGTCGCCGGCGCGCTGGCCGGCGAGCGCCCTGTCGATGTAGCCGGCAGTCTCCTCCGGCGCCGGCACGGAGGTGTACCAGAGCTCCCAGAGCCGGCCGTCGGCGGCCGCCGCAGCGAGGCCGTCACAGTGCGCCGCCGCCAGCGGTTCGAGCCGTACTCCGTCGCCTTCGAGCGTCACCGGGGTTGGAGCGATCATGCCGACCCTCCAACGCTCAGAACGAGACGAGGGTCTTGAATCCGCCGTAGGCCATGCGCTTCATGTCGAACGGCATCGCGTCGGGGTTCATCATCTTGGCGAGCCGGGGATCGCTGAGAACCTTCTTGAGCACCTTGTCGCGATGGGCGCGCGACTTGTAGACGATCCAGGAGAAGCCGATGAGCTCGCCGGGCTTCGCCAGCACCATACCGGGGAAGGACACACTCCCTTTCTTCTTCTTCGGAATGTCTTCCCCGAGACACTCCTGATAGGCGAGCGCCCCATGCTCCATCCAGACCTTCCCGGCCTTCCTCGCGATCCGCTTGTACTCCGCAACCTTCTTCTTCGGCACCGCGAAGACGAATCCATCGACGTAGCTCATGAGGCCTCCCAGGGTCGTGGTTGTCTGGCATGCACTAGCAGCGGAGTCTAGTCCAGGCGAAAGCAGCTGCGTCCAGGAGGGTGAGGTTCAGGTCGGCTCTTCGGGCGGGGCGCCGGCGGACATCTGGAGCTCGACGATCATCTGGCGGGCTTCGAGGCGCAGGGCGGGGAGGTGGCGGGCGAAGAGGAGGGCACCGGCGATGCAGATCGCACCGCCCCCGGCCAGGGTCGCGGGAGCGCCGATCCGGGCAGCGAGGAAGCCCGCGACGAGGGCGCCGATCGGCGCCATGCCCATGAACATCATGGCGTAGAGCGACATCACGCGGCCGCGCATGGCGTCGGGAATGAGCGACTGGATGAGCGTGTTCGAGCTCGCCATCTGGCTCATGACGAAGAAGCCGACCGGCACGAGGAGGAGCGCCGAGAGCCGGAAGTCGCGCGAGAGGGCGAAGGCAATCAGGGAGATCCCCATTCCGCCGGCGCAGATGGCAATGAACGTACCCAGGCCCTTGACGTGCCTGCGGCTGGCGAGCACGATCGCGCCGAGGAGAGCGCCCACACCGGCGCAGCCCATCAGCAGACCGAGCTCGCGGGCGCCGCCGCCCAGGATCTCGCGCGCGAAGACCGGCATCAGGACGACGTAGGGCATGCCGGTGAGGCTCACGACGCCGAGCAGCAGCAGGAGGGCGCGCACCGGGCGGGCGCGCGAGGCGTAGACGAAGCCTTCGCGCACGCTCGCCCATGCAGTAGTGGCGTGCGCGCCCCGCGCCGGCGCCGGCAGCCGCATCGCCAGGAGGCTGCCGAGGACCGCGAAATAGCTCACCCCGTTGACGAGGAAGCACCAGCCCTCGCCGATCCGAGCCACGAGAATACCGGCGATCGCCGGCCCGAGGACGCGCGCGCCGTTGAAGATCGACGAGTTCAGGGCGATCGCGTTCACCAGGTCGTCGCGCCCGACCATGTCGACCGCGAACGCCTGGCGGGTGGGAATGTCGAAGGCGTTCACCACGCCGGAGAGTGCCGCCAGGACGAGGATCCAGGAGATCGACACCTGTCCGCCGAGCGTCAGCGCCGCGAGAGTGAACGCCAGGACCATCGAGGTGGCCTGGGTCGCGAGCAGCACCCGGCGCCGGGCGAAGCGGTCCGCCACGACGCCGCCGGCGGGGGAGAAGAGCAGGGCCGGGATCTGGCCGGCGAAGCCGACGATGCCGAGGACGGCGGCCGAGTGCGTGAGGCTGTAGGCGAGCCAGGCCTGGGCGACCGACTGCATCCAGGTGCCGGTGAGCGAGACGAGCTGGCCGGCGAAGAAGAGCCGGTAGTTGCGATGCCTCAGGGAGCGGAGCGCTTCGGGGAGGCTCAAGCCTTGCCCTGCGGCCGCCGCGAAGCTGTCGGAGGCGGCGGCTGCGGCGGCGCGGCGCTCTCCTCGGCCTCGGTGTCGTCGCGCTCGTCGAGGAGGATCTCGATCTTGCGCTCGGGTTCGAGCTGTTTCTGCAGCTCGAGGAGTCCCGTGCGCATCAGTCCGCGCCGCCGGCTCTTGCCATGGATCCTCTCCTGGCGCTTGCCTTCGAGGAGGACGAGGACGACGAGCACCAGGATACCGATCCCCAACCAGGCCTGAGCGGTCATCGGTCAGAGCTCGAGAACGAGGCGCAGGCCGGCGTCGAGCGCCGCGAGCTCGCTCGGCCGAAGCTGGGACACACGCTCGATCAGGTCGGCCTTGAGGACCTTCTGCAGGTCGTAGACGTTGGCGACGGAGGGCTTCCCAAGGCGGGTCGAGCGGGTGTCGAGCCGGACGTTTCCGGGCAGTCCCTCGAGATGCAGACGGCCGGTCAGCGGCACGACGAGAAATGAAGCGATGCGGGGCTCGCGGACCTTGTCGGTCTGGACGATGACCGCCGGACGGCGTTTGTCGACGCGCACCCACCAGACCTCACCGCGGCTGGGCAGCGGGGAGTCACCAGTCATCTTCGGCATACTCCTGCGCCATGCGGGCACGCTGGTAGTCGCGCCAGGCGGTCTCGTCCTCCGCGACGTCCCAGCCATGCCGGTCCAGGTAGGCCCGGGTCCGGGCGCGGACGCGGGCTTCGTCGAGGAGCTCCGCCAGCAGACCCGAGCGCGTCGTGCCGCGCCGTGCCGCTTCCGCGTCCGCGAACCGGACGAGCTCCTCGGTGAGGGAGACGCCGATCTTCATGACACCAGTGTAGCACCACGCGGAATACCCGGGTATTCCATGGTCGCCCGGCCCTGCGGCGGTCAGAAGGAGGTGTTGCGGTCCAGGCGTTGCTTCACGGTGTCCCGTTTCCGGCGCCGTCGGCCAGCGCAGCCTCGCGAGCCGCTTCGAATTCGTCGCCGGGGTTCCAGGTCGGCATGGCGTCGGCGTTGGCGATGGCGGTGCCGATGGCCAGCGCGAGCCGGGTGTCCTCGAGCATGCCGTCCCAGACCCAGTCGGCGTTCAACTCGTCGCACGGCTGGTGGTAGCAGGTCGCGTCGTAGGCCTCCTGTCGCGCCTTGGCGGCCGGGGCGCCCGCGCCCACGAACTCGGTTCCCGGGTCGAGGTAGATCGCCGGCACGCCGATGCGCGCGAAGTGGAACTGGTCCGAACGGTAGAAGGAGCCCTTCTCGGGCGCCGGGTCGCCGTGGACGACCCGGCCCTGCGCCGCGGCGGCGGCGGTCACCACGGCGTCGAGCGACGACTTGCCGAAGCCGACGTAGGTGACGTCGCGGGTGCGGCCGTAGATGTTCGCCGAGTCGAGGTTGATGTTCGCGGCCATCTTGCCCGGAGCGAAGGTCGGGTGGGTCGAGTAGTGCCGGGAGCCCAGCAGGCCCTGCTCCTCGGCGGCGACGAAGAGGAAGAGGATCGAGCGCCGCGGGCGCTCGGGCAAGGCCGCGAACGCTCTTGCCAGGGCGAGGAGCTGGGCGCAGCCGGTGGCGTTGTCGAGCGCGCCGTTGTAGATCGTGTCGCCCTCCTTGTCGGGCGAGGCGACGCCCAGATGGTCGTGATGGGCGGTGTAGACGACCACCTCGTCACGCAGGACGGGATCGGATCCGGGCAGGAGCCCGGCGACGTTCGCGGTTTCGACTTTGCGGATCTGGTTCTCGAGCGTCAGGCTGGTGCGGATGCCGAGCGGCACCGGACGGAACGATTTCGACCTCGCGGCCTCGACGAGCTCGGAGAGCTTCCGGCCGGAGAGCGCGACCAGCTTCTCGGCGGCCCCTTCGGTCGTCCAGCCGGAGATCTGCAGGCGCGGTTCGTCGCCCGCGGGGAGCTCGAACTGTTCGCTCGACCAGGAGGATTGAACGACCTGGAACGGATAGCCGGCGGAGGGGGTGGTGTGGATGATGACGGCGCCAGCCGCGCCCTGGCGCGCGGCGCTCTCGTACTTGTAGGTCCAGCGGCCGTAGTAGAGCCGGCGCTTGCCGGCGAAGAGGGCGTCGTCCCAGTCCGGATCGTTGTTGAGCATCAGCAGGACTTTGCCCCGCAGATCGACCCCTTTGAAATCGTCCCAGCCGTACTCCGGCGCCTGGATGCCGTAGCCAACGAAGACGACCTCCGAATCCTGGATCGTCGCTGTCGCCGCCTGGACGCCCGACGCCGCGATGAACTCCTCCCGGCGGGCGAGCGCAACCCGGCCGCCCGGAGCCTGAAACTCCCAGGTCGCCGGGGCCTGCGAATCGATGCCCACCATCGGAAACGACTGCTCCCAGGTTGGCGATGGCGACCCCGCGCCGGCGCCCGTGCCGACTCCCGGCACCAGGCCGAGAGCTTCGAGCTCGCTGGAGAGGTAGAGCCGCGCCACCTGGTCGCCGCGGCTCCCCGGCCCTCGCCCCTCGAGGGCGTCGGAGGAGAGGAAACGCACCGTCGCGGCGAGGCCCGCGGCGTCGATCGGCCCGCCGGCCGGTGTCGGCTCGACGACGGCAGGCGGGGAGCCGCTGTCGGCGCGGGTCGCGGAGGTCGCGAGCAGCATGCCGACGGTCAGGGTGCAGCCGAGCAGGGGGATCGCGGCGGAGCGAGACGATCGGTTCATGGCGCCATTCTCCCCTGAAAGCGGCCGTCCGGCGCTCTTGCGACGCGTGCCCACTTGCCGGTCAGCGGGAGACAGGCTAACTTCCCCGGGTGGTCCTCGAAACGGCGCTCGCCGATGCTCTCTACCTGAACTGGGCGATTCCGCTCGCGGCGTTGCCACCGGCGCCGGCCGGGCTGCGCTACGACCTGGGGCGCGCCGGCCACGTTGGGAGTGAAGGCCTGGCGTTCTTCTCGCTGGTGCTCTACCGCCAGGTAGGTCTCCACCTGCGGGGAGCGAGCTGGCTCGCTCTGTCCTATCCCCAGGTCGATGCGCGACTCTACGTGCGCGACGCCGTCAACACAGCGTCGGTCCTGCTGCTTCGCCAGCTGGTGCCCGGATGGGTGGTGCCGCTCGGGAGACTCGTCGGCGGGCAGCCGCTCTCGGCGGCGGTCTGTGAGTTTCCCGACGGGCTTCCGGAGGCGCCGGCGGATGGCGCCCTTCGGGAGAGCGGCGGGGCTCCAGATCCGGATCCGCGCATCTGGCGCTGGAGGTTCTCCGCCGGAGCTCGCCTGACGACGGCGGTGCGCATCGGCGCACCCGGAGGATTCGCCGGAGCGGCCGGCGGAGGCTCGGGCGGCGAGGTCGAGGATCCGCGACCGCGCTCCTCGCGGCAGTGGGAGGGGGAGGTCGCGTTCTTTCGCGACCGCACTCGCGCCTTCTGGCGGCAGGGCGCCTCCCTGCGGCGTGTCGAGACCGACCGGCCGGCGACCCCTGCGCTGCCGGTCAGCGCGCGGATCGAGCAGGCCGACTGGCTCGAGACATTCCTGCCGTTCGTACCCGTCGAAGGCTGGTCCGAGGTGCACTCGGCCTTCCTCGTGCCCAGGGTTCAGTTCGTCTTCGCCTTCGAAGGGGCGCGCGAGGTGCCGGTCGCTGCGCCGATGACCGCGGCCGGATGAGCCGCGCGACGCCAGCCCAGATCTGCGTTTCGCGCCAGCTTTCCGTTACGAGCTGATCGCTTGAGCCCCCTGCGCCGGCTCGGCCGGAGCTACGTCCGTGCCTTCTCGGGCCTCCCCGGCGAGGTCTGGATCCTCGCTTTCGCCACGCTGGTCAATCGCGCCGGCACGATGGTGCTGCCGTTCCTCACCCTCTACCTGACCGGACAGTTCGGGTGGAGTCCCGCCGCAGCCGGCCGGATGCTCGCCCTCTACGGCGCCGGCGCCATCGGCGGCGCCTTCCTCGGTGGATGGGCGGCGGACCGCTGGTCGCCAGTCGCGGTGCAGCAGTTCTCCCTCATCGGCACCGGCTTCGGATTCCTCGCCCTCACCCGGATCGAATCGGAACGCGGCTGGGGCGTCGCCATGGTGGTGATCAGCCTGGTCGCGGAGTGCTACCGGCCGGCACTGCTCGCCGCAGCGGGCAAGGATGTCCCGGCGGAGGTGCGGGGGCGTTCGATGGGGCTCCTGCGCCTGGCCGTGAACGCCGGCATGTCGATCGGACCGGCGGTCGGCGGCCTTCTGGCGAGCGCCAACTACGATCTGCTGTTTCTCGCCGACGCCGGCACCTGTTGGGCCGCCGCCGCAGTCCTCTTTCTCGCCCGCCGGCGGGCCGCGCGCCGCGGCATGCGGCCCGTCGCAGCTTCCGACGAGGCGCCGCAACCGGTGGGCTCGCCCTGGCGCGACGGCCCGTTCGTCGTCTTCCTCGGCCTCGCGATGGTTCTGGCGATCGTCTTCTTCCAGATCAATGGCACTTTTCCGCTCTATCTGCACCATGAATACGGGCTCAGCGAGGCCGCCATCGGGGGGCTCCTCGGCCTCAACGCGCTCGTCGTAGTCGCCTTTGAGATGCTCATCCTGCACCGCACCGAGCGCCTGGCTCCACTCGCGATCATCGGGCCGGGCGCCTTTCTCCTCTGCCTCGGTTTCGCGCTCCTGCCCCTGGGGCGCGGGGCGCTCTTCGCCGCCGCAACCGTGCTCGTCTGGACAGTCGGCGAGATGCTCACTCTGCCGATGACCAACATCTTCGTCGCCGCCCGGGCCGGATCGGCGCGCGCCGGGCGCTATATGGGCGCTTATACGATGGCCTTCGCGACCGCCTTCCTGCTGGCGCCGGCGCTGGGCCTGTCGGTTTACGACCGCTATGGCGGGGGCGTGCTCTGGGGGGCGGCCGGCGTGGTCGGCGGCGCCCTCTGGCTCGGATTCTGGGGGCTGGGTCGCGTGCTAGCATCGACCGCCGTCAGCGCCGAGTGCGAGTCACGTCCGCCCGACTGAGGCCGATCGGGATGGACCTCGATTCACTCCACCGGGCTCCCACGAGCCGAGAGTCAACGAGAGCCAGCAAGAGCCAGCGAGAGCCACGATGAATCTGACCGACCCGAAGGATCGCCGTCCGCAGCGCATCGCTGTCCTGCCCGGAGATGGCATCGGCCGCGACGTCACCGCCGAGGCGGTCAAGGTGATGCAGGCCGCCGCCGAGCGCCACTCCCTGCCGCTCGAGCTGGTCCATTTCCCGTGGAGCGCCGACCACTACCTCGAGACCGGAGTCTCGATCCCGGCCGGCGCGATGGACGACCTGCGCGACAACTTCTCCGCCATCTTCATCGGCGCCTACGGCGACCCGCGCATCCCCGACATGCGGCACGCCGCCGACATCCTGCTCGGGATCCGTTTTCAGCTCGACCTCTACATCAACTTCCGGCCGTGCAAGCTCTACGACGCCCGGCTCTGCCCGCTCAAGGGCAAGAGCGAGGGCGATATCGACTTCACGGTCTTCCGTGAGAACACCGAGGGTGCTTACGTCGGTGTCGGCGGCTTCCTGAAGAAGGGGACCCCCGACGAGGTCGCGCTGCAGGAAGAGGTCAACACCTACAAGGGCGTCGAGCGCATCTGCCGCGCGGCGTTCGAATGGGCGGCGGCGAACGGCAAGAAGAAGGTCCTGATGGCCGACAAGTCGAACGTCATGCGTTTCGGCCACGATCTGTGGCAACGCGTCTTCTTCGGTCTCGCGAAGGAGTATCCGGCGATCGAGGCCTCGCACATGTTCGTCGACGCGCTCTGTATGCAGCTGGTGCGCGCCCCGGAGCAGTTCGAGGTCATCGTTTCGAACAACATGTTCGGCGACATCCTCACCGACCTGGGCGCGGCGCTGCAGGGCGGTCTGGGGGTCGCCGGCTCGGCGAATCTCCATCCGGGGCGCACCTCCATGTTCGAGCCGGTGCACGGCTCGGCGCCGAAATACGCCGGCACCGGCAAGGCGAATCCGCTCGGCGCGATCCTCTCGACCTCCCTGATGCTGGAGACGCTCGGGCACCGTGCCGCGGCGCTCGAGATCGAGAGCATCGTCGGCGAGTCGATCCGGACCGGCCGCACCACGCACGACCTGGGCGGCAGCCTCACCACCGGCGAAGTCGGCGACTTCGTGGCGCGAGCCATCGCTTCTGGATCCGGTGCTGCGGGAACGGCCGATCCTGGATCTGGCGCCGCGGCCCGGCCGGCCGCGTTCGTCTCCTGAGGAGGTCCGTCGATGCAACCCTCCGTATCCGAGTTGATCTATGACTGGAACGATTGCCTGGGTGAGCTCCATCCGGCGCGTGGCCGCATTGCGCTGAACGACGAGACTCTCCGCGACGGATTGCAGTCGCCGTCGGTGAAGACGCCGACGATCGGGCAGAAGCTCGAGATCCTCCACGGTCTCGCCGCCATCGGCATCGACTCGCTGAACATCGGCCTGCCGGGCGCCGGGTCGCACGTCGTCGCCGATGTGACGCGCATCGCCCAGGAGATCGTGGACCAGAAGCTCGCCATCGCCGCCAACTGCGCGGCGCGAACGCTCGAGGCCGACATCCGCCCGATCGTCGAGATCTCGCAGCGAACGGGCCTCGCGATCGAGGTCGCCTGCTTCCTCGGCTCGTCGCCGATCCGCCAGTACACTGAAGGGTGGGAGATGGCAAAGCTCCTCGAACTGACGCGCGAGGCGGTCGGGCTCGCGACGCGCGAGGGTCTGCCGGTGATGTACGTCACCGAGGACACGACGCGGGCCCGGCCCGAGGACGCGCGCGCCCTCTACACGGCGGCGGTCGAGGCCGGGGCGCGGCGGATCTGCATCGCCGACACGGTCGGGCATGCGACGCCCGAAGGGGCACGCAACCTCGTCCGCTTCCTGCGTGAGGTGGTGGACGACACCGGCGAGGACGTGGCGATCGATTGGCACGGCCACAACGACCGCGGGCTCGGACTCGCCAACGCCGTCGCGGCCGCCGAAGCCGGCGCGGACAGGATTCACGGCACGATCCTCGGGATTGGCGAGCGCGTCGGCAATTGCGCCCTCGACCAGCTGCTGGTGAACTTCGAGCTCTTCGGCTGGAGCCACTGGAACCTGCAGCCGCTCGCCGGGCTCTGCGCGCTGGTGTCGCGGGCGACCGGGGTGGCGATCCCCGAGAGCTATCCGGTCTTCGGCAGGGACGCCTACCGCACCCAGACGGGAGTGCACGCCGCGGCCATCCTCAAGGCGCGAGCCAAGGGGCACGACTGGCTCGCCGACCGGGTCTACTCGGGCATCCCGGCGGCGATGGTCGGCCGGCGGCAGGAGGTCGAGGTGGGTCCGATGAGCGGCCAGGCGAACGTCCTCTGCTGGCTGCAGGAGCGCGGTCTCGAGGCCTCGCCCGAGTGCGTACAGGCGATCTTCCGCGCCGCCAAGGAGTCGAAGGCGGTGCTCTCCGAAGAGCGCATTCTCGCGCTTTGCAGCGGGTTCCTTCCGGTTCCCGAATAGGATCCAGGCGCCGCGAGACCTGCGGACCTGCGGACGAGCTCGGCGCACAGAGATGATAAAATGTGCGCATGAAGCGCACGAACCTTCTCCTCGACGAAGTTCTCCTCGAAGAGGCGACGCGCCTCTGCGGCAAGCGCACTTACTCGGCGACGGTCGATCTAGCGCTCTCCGAGCTCGTGCGCAGGGCGCGGGCCGGCAAGATCCTCGAGCTCGCCGGCAAGGGGCTGTGGCAGGGCGATCTCGCCAGGATGCGTGGAGAAGAACCGCCGAAAGTGAAAGGTCGGCGTGTTTCTGGTTGACACTTCCGTCTGGATCGAGCTCTTTCGCCAACGACCGTCCGTCTCCTTGGCCGACTTGGGCGGGCTTGAAGAGGTCGTGACCTGCCTGCCGGTGATTCAAGAGGTATTGCAGGGCTTTGGGGATCCGGCCGCATATCGCATCGCTCGGGAGGCGATGTTCGCGCTTCCAATCGTCGAGTCGCCGCTCTCGAGTCCGCTGGTCGAGGAGGCGGTCGATCTCTACCGCTCGGCCCGGCGCGCCGGCGTCACCCCGCGGTCGAGCGTCGACTGCCTCATCGCAGCCTGCGCGCTCCGCCACGAGCTCCCGGTAGCCCACTGTGATCGCGACTACGCGCAGCTCGCGCGCGTCTCGGCGCTACGCGAGCTCGATCTCTCGGTGGGGCGTCGGCGGTGAGCGAGGTTCCACTGTGATCCTGGAGATGCTCACCGTCGGCCCACTGGCCGAGAACTGCTACCTCATCGGGGCCGCAGGCGCCGCCGGAGGCGGCCGCTGCGCCGTCGTCGATCCCGGCGCCGAGAGCGACCGGATTTTCGCCGCCATCGAGCGCCGGGGTCTCACCCCGGAGCGCATCCTCCTGACCCACGGCCACGTCGATCACATCGCCCACTGCGCCCATGTCGCGGAGCGCTTCGGCATCGGCCTCTGGATCCATCGCGACGATCTGCCTTATCTCGAGCGCCCGCAGTGGCCGGAGCTCGAGGCTTTTCTCCGGGCACGCCCTTGTCCGGCGCCGTCGGGCTGGCTCGAAGAGGGCACCGACGTCGAGGTCGCGGGCCTCGCGCTGCAGGTGCTCCACACCCCCGGCCATACCCCCGGCGGCGTCTGCCTGATCGACGAGGCCAGTCGGGAGATTCTGGTCGGCGACACGATCTTCTGCCGCGGCGTCGGACGCACCGATCTCCCCGGCGGTGACGGCGCCCAGCTCGCCCGTTCGATCCGCGAGAAGCTCTTCCAGCTCGGCGGCGACTATCGGCTCTTTCCCGGGCACGGCCCCGAGACCGGGCTCGACGAGGAGCGGCGCGAGAATCCGTTCGTCGGCGCGGCGGTGGCCGCCCCGGCATGGTGAATCCGCCGGTCCCCTGGCGGCGGCGTCTCGATCTCTGGCTCGACGCGCTCGCCTTCGAGCGCGGGCTTTCCCCCCAGACAGTGGCGGCCTATCGCAGCGATCTCGTGCGTCTGGGGGACTGGCTCGATCGGCAGAAGGGCAAGGGCGCGGGGACGGACCTGGTCACCGCCGACCCGGCGGCGATCGCCGCCCATCTGCGCTGGCTGCACGGCCAGGAGATCAGCCCGCGCTCGGCGCGCCGGGCGATGGCGGCGATGCACGGCTTCTACCGCGATCTGGTCGAAGCGGGTGAGCGCCGCGACGATCCGGTGGAGAATCTGGAGGCGCCGCGGTTGTTCAAGCGTCTGCCCAAAGTGCTGTCGGAGGAGGAGGTCGAGCGCCTCCTCGCGGCGCCCGACCTCGCCACCCCGGCGGGAGTGCGCGACCGTGCGATGCTGGAGCTCCTCTACGCCACGGGCCTGCGGGTGTCGGAGCTCGTCGGTCTGCGGCTGCCGCAGATCGACCTCAAGGGCGGGTACCTCCTCGCCTTCGGCAAGGGCTCGAAAGAGCGCGTGGTGCCGGTGGGGGAGGAGGCGGAGCGTTTTCTCGCCCGCTACCTGACGGAGCTCCGCCCGAAGTTGGCGCGCGGCCGCCACGACGCGGTGTTCGTGAATCTGCGCGGTGCGCCGATGACCCGGCAGGGGTTCTGGAAGATCCTCAAGGCCTGGGGCCTGCGCGCCGGCATCGACCGGCCGATCTCGCCGCATGTCCTGCGCCACAGCTTCGCGACCCATCTGCTCGAGCACGGCGCCGATCTGCGCGCCGTCCAGGCGATGCTCGGCCACTCCGACATCGCGACGACGGAGATCTACACCCACATCCACCAGGAGCGCCTGCGCGGCGCCTATGACCGTTTTCACCCGCGTGCGTAAGATAGTCGTGACCGCGATGCCGGAATCCGCGCGCTGCCGTGCCTTTCTGCGCCCCCTCGGGCTCGCGCTCTGCGCGTTCGCCCTGGCGCGCGCGGTACCGGCGCACCTCGTCATCCTGACCGATGGCTCGGTGATCAAGGCCGAAGGCTATGTGGTCGATGAGCAGGGGGCGGTTCTGACGTTCGCCAAGGGCGGCTCGATGCGCCTGCCGCTGCTGCGGGTGGAGCGCGTGGTGGACGACGAGGTCGTCCCCGAGCCGGAGAAGGCGGCCGAGGTCCTCGAGGCGACGGCGTATGACTTCCCGGTGCGCTTCACGGAGGGGGACAAGGCGCCCGCGACCGCCTACAGCGAGCTCATCTTCGCCGCCGCCCGCAAGCACAAGGTCAATCCCCACCTGATCGCGGCGGTGATCCGCGCCGAGTCG
Source organism: Thermoanaerobaculia bacterium (assembly GCA_018057705.1). NCBI lineage: Bacteria > Pseudomonadati > Acidobacteriota > Thermoanaerobaculia > Thermoanaerobaculia bacterium. Next base: position 97,524 of record JAGPDF010000005.1, read on the forward strand.
GCGTTCAATCCCCGGGCGCTCTCTCCGAAAGGGGCCCGTGGCCTCATGCAGCTCATGCCGGCGACCGCCAAGCGCTACGGCGTGCGGACCGGCGAGCTCTTCCAGCCGGAACGAAACATCGAAGCGGGGGTACGCTACCTGTCGTTCCTCACCGACCGCTTCGCCGGCGACCTGCCGCGGATCCTCGCCGGCTACAACGCCGGCGAAGGCTCCGTCGACCGCTACGGCGGCGTCCCGCCCTACCGCGAGACTCAGGGCTACGTCCGCCGCATCCTCGGCTACCTCGGCCTCGAGACCGCCACCCTCGCGAGCCTCGCCCGAGAAGGCACTCCGCAGCTGCCGTCCAGCCACCCTTAGTTGAAAGCCTCAACGACGACCCTCGAGGATTCGGAGCCTGCCGTTTATCGCGGCCCGGTGATCGTTCACACCCATAAAGGGGGTCGAAATGCCTTGTGAGTCTTGCTATCGGTTTCCAGCGCCGACCTCAAACTTTGCCGAACTTGGCTTATCGAGCGAACGACAGGGAACCGTTTACCAGTGCAAGAAGTGTGGCACCTATCTCGAGCTGGTTGCAGAAGAGCGATCCGTGCGGTTTACGCCGCTGGATGAGCTTCGTCGTCACTATCCCGATGTGTTTGGTGATACCACCGAAGAGCCTGCACCCCGTTGACGTTCGCAACGCCCTAGAAGAGGTGCCACCCCCTAGAAGAGGTGCCACCCAAATTTCAAGCTCTCTCGACCCTAGTCCAAGGAAATTGCATCCTCCTGGCGTGAGCCGTGTTCTTTTCGGCTCCCTTCACTGATTCGGACACGCTCAAGTCGGTCGTAGCGTCCGCTGGAGGAATTCCTCAGCGCGGTTGCGCTGCGTGGCCTATCGATTGGGGCCCGGAACCGTCTCCAAGGCGCGAGGTTCCAGCTGAAGGCTGCTCCGTGCGCCAAGAGTCTTCGGGTTGTGCTCGAGCTTGCTAAGCCGCTAACCGGTTCGGGCGGCCAGTCGAATCGGAAGCCGCGGAGGGAACGCACCTACGGGGAACTCGAAATCCGTCGCGCCCGCCCGAAGCCGGTGCGCGGCGTATCGATAGGCCTTGCGGAAGGCGAAGTAGGCTTTGCGGAGGCTGCGACGCACGGCCGGAGCCACGGCATGCACCAGGGGGGCTGGGCCCTTCTTGATCCGGTTCGGCTCGTGATGAGGATTCTGCCGGCAGACGGCGTCGGCTCCGAGCGGCGCCTTCCCGGTTTCTTCCTGCAGCCGTCGGGCGTCATGCTCGATGGCGTCGATCAGTTGAAGGACGCGAGCTCGATACTCCTCCGGGGGGATCGATTCCCAGCACGGAAGGGGCGTGAGCTGGAGCTCCTCATGCTCCATGAAGGCCTCTGGCTCGATCGGAATCCCCTTGCGCCGTGCCCCGGACTCGAGGGTCCGGTCGTGCCAGCGGCCAGAGAGAGGCGTCCCCTCGGTCAGGGCTTGGGCGCAATGGACCCCAGGCCAGTCGAACGGCGAAGCGACGAGACCTTCCTTGACGCCTTGCGCAAGGACGTACGAAAGCCGGGCCACCTGGGCCTCTTCCTCGTCGGAGACGATGACCGCCTGGAAGCGCCCGCCCCAGAACTTCTCGCGCCAGCGCGCGAGGCGGCCGGCCTCCCGGGCGAGATTCGAGTTGAGGTAGTTCATGAACTCGGCGAGCTGCTGGGCGTCGGTGACGGTCAGGAGAAGGTGGTAGTGGTTGGAGAGGAAAGCCGGGGCGTGGATCGGAACCTCTGACCGGCGGGCAGCGCGGGCGAGGACGCCCCGGATGACGTCGTTGAGGCCCGCCGAAGGACGCAGGAGCAGGCGGCCCTGGATCGTCCGACAGGTGACCTCGACAAGCGCTCCTCCGGGCGGGATGTATCTCAGTCTTCTTGCCATACAGGTGAAAGACGTAAATCGGTTCGGCAATCTGGCGCCGAAGGCTGGAGAGGCCGTCTTTGGAAATCGGGTGGCACTTCTACCGGGGCACTTCTACCGCACTTCTACCTCCAAACCGCCGACAGTGAAACTCGGCTGGCACCTCAGCCCCGC
>JAGPDF010000005.1:99682-135619 GCA_018057705.1 Thermoanaerobaculia bacterium
GCAATCTGGCGCCGAAGGCTGGAGAGGCCGTCTTTGGAAATCGGGTGGCACTTCTACCGGGGCACTTCTACCGCACTTCTACCTCCAAACCGCCGACAGTGAAACTCGGCTGGCACCTCAGCCCCGCTGGCACCTCAGCCCCTCAGCCGAATTTCTTGTGGCGGAGTTCGGCCACGAGCTGCTCCTGCTCCCGGCGAACGCCCATCGCGACCTGATCGAGCTCGCGGCGCGGAAAGGGCTCGCCGGCGGCGCGATCTACGACGCTCTGGTTGCCGCGACCGCGCTCCATGCGCGCGCGACGCTCCTGACTCGTGACCGTCGCGCCGCTTCGACCTATGAGGCCGTGGGCGTCGACTTCGAGCTGCTCACCGCCGCGCGGTAGACCATGACCACCAGGGTGCGGTCGTCGTCGGCGGGGAGGCCGCCGGTGTGGCGGCGGACGGCGTCGAGCAGGCGGTTGCGAACGGTCTCGGCGCTCGCCGGAGGTCCGGCGAGGTGCTGGCGGATGCGGTCGTAGCCCAGCTGCTCGCCGGCGGCGTTCACGCATTCGATCAGGCCGTCCGAGAGCCAGACCAGCGCGTCGCCTGGCGCGAGGTTGCCGGCCGCCTCGCCGGGCGGCGCCGCGAGGTGACCGATCGCACCCAGCGGCATGCCGGGCACCAGGATCTCCTCGACGCCGCCCGCCGCCCGCACGACGTAGGCGGGGGGGTGGCCCGCGTTGGTCAGCTCGAAGGCGCCAGTCGCTGGATCGAACAGCGAGAGGCTTGCGGTCACGAAGCTGCGCTCACCGGGCTTGCTGCGCAGCAGCCGATGCAAGCGCGCCAGGATCGCTGGTGCGGCGACCCGGTCCTCGACGAGGAGGGTGAGCGCCGACTTGACCAGCGCCATGCGCAGACCGGCGGCGAGGCCGTGCCCGGCGACGTCGGCGATCACGACGGCGACCCGGCCGTGACCCGCAGTGAGGATGTCGAAGTAATCACCGCCGATCGCCGCGCTGGGCTCGAAGAAGGTCGAGAACTCGACCCCCGGGCGCTCGTCGATGGCGGCCGGCAGGAGGTCCTGCTGGACCTGGCGGGCGAGCGCCAGCTCTTTGTCCAGGACCTCCTTCTGCGCCGCGGTCTGGACGAGCTCCTCGAGATGCTCGGACATCTCGTTGAAGGAGCGCTGGAGGTCGCCCAACTGGTCCTTCCGCCGCACCGGGATACGGGTGGAGAAGTCGCCGCGGGCGATCGCCTCGGTTGCGCTCGACAGCCGGTTCACCGCGCGAGAGAGGCCGAAGATCATGAAGATCGCGACGGCCGCGGCGACGAGGTAGATCTCGGCGAAGAGCACCGCGACCCCGAGGAGCGCGATCCAGGCTTTCGAGTCGACCTCGGCCGAGGTCTCGAGCATGGCGCGGAAGAGGCTGGGCGGGCTGCTCGCCAGGGCGGCGCCGACGCCCTCGGCGACGCGCTCGCCGGTCGAAAGGAGCGGCAGGGCGCCGGTCGATTCCAGCCAGAGGATCGACGGCTTCTCGTAGAAGCGCGGCTCGCCGGCCTCCGCCGGGGGATTGAGCTGGTAGTACTCAGCGCTCTGCTCCGGTGTGCGATCGAGCCCGCCCAGGCGTATCTCCAGCCCGAAGATCTGCAGGCGGGTGGTCTTTCGCCGCGGATCGTCGTCGCGCAGGAGCTCCACCCAGGTCCGGGTGCGGCGACGCAGCTCCGAGTCGAGGTCGCCCCCGAAATAGACCAGCACGCCGCGCTCCTCGGCGCGCGCCACGGCGGCGGCCGAGAGGCGGCCGTCGGAGAGGGCGACGAAAGGCGGCGGGCCCGACTCCTTCTCGAGACCTTCCTCGATCCAGGCGGGCCATGTGAGCGGCGCCTCCGCTCCGCCGGAGATCTTGCGTCCGTTGCGGTACTCCGCGAAGGCGAGCGGTCCGGAGCTCTCCGGCGGGACGTCCTTGCGGAGGCGGATCTCGGAGAGCCGGGCTTGTGCGGCGACGCCGAGCTCACCCCGGAGATTGTCGAGCGCATCACGGTAGAGATGGCCCAGGAGGAAACCGCCGAAGAGGTAGGCGGCGAGCAGGAAGATCAGGGCCAGCATCGCCATTGGCAGGACGCCGACCGTGAAGTAGGAGAAGGCCAGCCGGCGTCCGACGCGCCAGAAGAACCGCCGCCAGAGCACCCGGAAGGCCCAGACCGTCGCCACGAGGACCAGGCAGGCGAGCGCCAGCTTCGAGAGGGTCCTGAGCACCCCCGAGTCCAGCGCCATCGCCAGTCCGCGGAGCAGGACGAACAACAGCCCCGAGATGAGGAGGGTGGTCTGAGTGAGGGTTCGCGAGGCGCGCGGCACGAGGGAAACCCGAAAGGTATCAGGAACCTGTGCTGAAACCTACGCAGAAGTCGGTGTGCAGTTTCAGCGGAACTGTCCGCGAGCGTGCTGCTTGGCCTAGAATAGTCGCCAGCGTGCGCGCCCGCCGGGGTGAGTCGATCCCGCGGCCTTTTCGCCGCCCGCCTTCATCAGAGGAGAGGCCTCGTGTCCCGACTGCCACGCGCTCAAGAGTACCTGAAGACCGGATTCAACGCCGAAGCCGCCAGCGCTGCGCGCTTCCGTGCCGCTGCTGTGCGCGCGACGGAAGAGGGACACCCGAAGCTCGCCGAGGCTTGGCGGGTGCTCGCGGCCGAGAAGGACGAGCTGGCGCGCCTGCAGCTCGAGGCCGCCGGTCAGGTTCGAGGGGGTAACCAGGACCTCGAGGCCGCCCTCGCCGAAGAGCGCTACGAGAACGATTCGCTCTATCCGCGCATGTCCGGCGAGGTGGACGCCGTGACCGCGGCGGTCTTCTCCAAAGTGGTGGCCCGCCAGAAGGAGCATCTGGCCCGGCTCGACTCGCTGCTCGACGCCATGACGCGCTCGCCCGGCGACATTTCGGGCTGATACGATGACTCTGCAAGGCGGGGGGCCGATGGCCACGAACGACGAGATTCCGATTCAGGGCGAATCCTGGGTGACGACGCGGCTCGACACGATCGCCGAGTGGGCGCAGCGGCATTCTTTCTGGCCGCTTCCCTTCGGCACGGCCTGCTGCGCCATCGAGTTCATGAGCACCGTTTCGAGCCACTATGACATGGCGAGATTCGGTTACGAAGTCGTGCGCTTCTCTCCCCGGCAGAGCGATCTCATGATCGTCGCGGGCACGATCACCGACAAGATGGGGCCGGTCCTGAAGCGCATCTACGACCAGATGCCGGATCCCAAATGGGTGGTCTCGATGGGCGCCTGCGCCTGCTCCGGCGGCTTCTACCGCGCGTACCACGTCATGCAGGGCATCGACGAGATCATTCCGGTCGATGTCTACGTTCCGGGCTGCCCGCCCTCTCCCGAAGGCCTGATCTACGGAATCCTCCAGGTCAAGGAGAAGGTCGCGCGCGATCGCAAGGCCAAGAATCTGAAGGGGAGGGGGAAGGTTGCCGGTGCCAGCTCAGACGCTGCTTGATCGCCCGTTCGATCGCTTCCCGAGCGGAGGCGTAGTTCCTCAGGAGGGGCTGGATCAGCCCACCTGGATCGTCGCGCGCGAGCATCTGCTCGAGCTCTGCCGCGACCTGCGCGACAATCCGAAGACGCGTTTCGACCTGCTGCTCGATATCTGCGGCGTCGACTTCCCCGAGAGGACGGAAGAGGCCGGCGGGCGATTCGAAGCGGTCTACCACCTGTATTCGATGCCGCGCGGCGAACGCCTGCGGCTCAAGGTTCCGCTCACCGAGGCCGACCCGGTCCTGCCCTCGGTGGTCCCGGTCTGGAAGGCGGCCGACTGGTTCGAGCGCGAGGCCTGGGATCTCTTCGGCTTCAAGTTCACCGGCCACCCCAACCTGCGGCGGATCCTGACCCACGACGGCTTTCAAGGTCACGCCTTGCGCAAGGACTACGACGCGGCGAAGCGTTGGATCCTGACCGAGGACAAGATCTTCGCTCCGACGCTCGTCGCGCCGCCCGACAGCGGCGACGCGATGTTCGAGCGCATGACGATCAACATCGGGCCTTCGCATCCGGCGATGCACGGGACCTTCCGCATGGTCGCGATGCTCGACGGCGACCAGATCGTGGCCTCCGAGATGGAGGTCGGTTATCTCCACCGCTGCTTCGAGAAGATGGCGGAGACCCACACCTGGCAGCAGGTCATCCCGTACACCGATCGCCTCAACTACTGCTCGTCGTTCATCAACAACGTCGGCTACTGCAAGACGGTCGAGAAGATGCTCGGCATCGAGGCGCCGCCGCGTGCGGTCTGGGCGCGCACGATCCTCTCCGAGTTCTCGCGCATCATGGACCACTGCGTCTGCAACGGCTCGACGCTCGTCGACCTCGGCGCTCTCACCAACTTCTGGTACTTCTTCCAGTCGCGCGAAGAGATCTACACCCTGCTCGAGTCGGTCTGCGGCGCCCGTCTGACGGTGTCGGCGAACCGGATCGGCGGCTTGATCGCCGAGCTGCCGGACACCTTCGAGGCGCAGTGCCGGCGCCTGCTCGAGTTCATCCCGCCGCTCATCGACGACATCGACACCCTGGTGGCGAAGAACCGGATCTTCCTGGATCGGGCGGTCGGTGTCGCCGCGATCTCGGGCGAGGACGCGGTCAACTGGGGCTGGACGGGTCCCTGCCTGCGCGCCTCGGGCGTCGCCTACGATGTGCGCAAGGCCCATCCGTACGATCTCTACGACACCCTCGATTGGGAAGTGCCGGTGTTCCAGGGAGGCGACGTCTACGATCGCTTCCGGGTGCGCATGGCCGAGATCCGGCAGTCGCTGTCGATGATCCGCCAGCTGCTCGACCGCGGCATGCCGGCAGGCCGGTGCATCGTCGACGATCCGCACATCGCGCTGCCGACGAAGGAGGCCTGTTACAACCAGATGGAGTCGATGATCTATCACTTCAAACTGATCATGGACGGCATCCAGGTGCCGCCGGGAGAGCGCTACGGCATGGTCGAAGGGGCGAACGGCGAGCTCGGTTTCTATTGCATCTCGGACGGCTCCGGGAATCCCTACCGGATCAAGGTGCGGCCGCCCTGCTTCCCGATCTTCTCGACCTTCTCGACGCTCATGATGGGGCACACGATTTCGGACGTCATCGCCACGCTCGGCGGTCTGAACGTCATCGCCGGGGAGCTCGACCGATGAGCGTCAATCCCGCGGCCCTGAAGCTCCCTGGCGTCGAGAATCACCCGAAGAAGATCGTGCCGCGGCGCATGACCCTCGCCGAACGCTTCTACCTGCCGCTCCTCGGGGGTCTCGTCGTCACGATCCGGCACATGTTCCAGAACCTGCTGCGGATCCGCAAGCGCGTGACCATCGAGTATCCGGAGGAGCGCCGCGAATACAGCCCGCGCTATCGCGGTCACCACATCCTGACCACGCGGCCGGACGGCTCGGTGCGCTGCGTCGCCTGCTATCTGTGCGCCACGGCCTGCCCGGCGGAGTGCATCCACATCGAGGCCGCGGAGCACCCGGACGTCAACATCGAGAAGTACCCGGTGGTCTACGAGATCGACATGCTGCGCTGCGTCTTCTGCGGCTACTGCGTGGATGCCTGCCCGGAAGAGGCGATCATCATGTCGAACAACTACGACATGGCCTTCTACAGCCGGGAGCAGTCGATCGTCGGCAAGGCCGACCTGATGAAGCCGTTCACGGTCGACGAAGGCCGCCTCGGCTACCGGCCCGCCAGCCTCGAAGAGGACGGCCGCCGGGCGAGCATGCGCAACCAGGCCTTCGACCTGGTCGCCGCCGCGAAGCAGAAGGCCGGCGGTGCTGCTGGCTCCGCTGCCGCTGCCCGCCCCGCCGCGCACTGAAGGTCCCCACTCCGCCCGCGAGTGGAAACGCCGGCGCCCCCGTCCGAAGCGGGGTGCGCCGGTTCACTCCTCCGCGAGCCGTAGCGACACCCGGACAATCGCAGCCTGGAGGCGGCCTCTGGTGCGCGGGCGACACATGCGTCGCCCTCAGGCTGACGGGGGGGAATCCGGCGCCGCGGGGAGGAGGACCTCGAAGACGGCGCCCGGACCCTCATCGAGGAGGCGAACACGGCCGCCGTGGACCTCGGTCGCCCACTTCACGACCGCGAGGCCCAGCCCGCCGACGGCGTGGCCACCGGGCTCCTGGGCGCTGCGATAGAAGCGGTCGAAGATCCGCTCGCGGTCGACGGCCGGGACGCCACGGCCGCGGTCGGCCACGACCAGGCGGTGAGAGTCTCCCTGCGCAGTGACTGAGATCTGAACGGCGTTGCCAGGTGGGCTGTGCTTGATCGCATTGTCGATCAGGTTGAAACCGACCAGACGGAGCAGGCCCGCGTCTCCCACAACATCGAGGCCAGGGGCGATGGAGCAGTCGAGGTGAACGCCGAGCTCGCCGGCGATCTCTTCGAACGCCGCTGCGGACTCGGCGACGAGGCGGGAGAGGTCGAGGCGCTGGCGGACGATCGGAGTCTCCTGGCCCGGCTCCTGGCGCGCGAAGGCGAGCAGTCCCTCGACGACCCGCTGCAGGCGGTCGATCTCCTGGAGATGCTTGCGCAGCAGGGACTGGTACTCCTCGGCGGTGCGCGGGCGTCTGAGCGCCACCTCGAAGCCGGTGCGGAGAATGGTGATCGGGTTGCGGATCTCGTGCGAGGCGTCGGCGGTGAAGCGCCGCATCGCCTCGACGCTGGTCTCCAGCCGCGTGAGCAGATCGTTGAAGGCACCGGTGAGGACCGCGATCTCGTCGACCATGGTCCCCTCGAAGACCAGGCGGTCGCCGAGGCGCCCGGAGTCGAGCTTGCGGATTGCCGTCACCAGCTTGTCGACCGGCCGCATCGCGCGTCCGGCGAGCAGCCGGCCGCCGAGGGCGGCTGCCGGAATGACGACCAACCCGCCGAGGAGCAGGCCGTTGCGCACGCGGCGTTGGGCCTCGAGGGCCGGCGCGACGCTGCCGATCGCCTCGACGACGAGGTCCGGTCGCGCGCCGCCGACATCGTGCTGGACGACGACCAGCGGCCGCGCGCCACGGATCATGCGCACGGTGTTGGCGCTGTCGAGCGCCCTCGAATGGGCGAGGACGGGAAGCTCCGGGGCACCCGGAGTCGCGGCGAGCAGGCGATCGTTCTGGATCAGACGGATCCAGATCGGGAAGGGATCGCGCTCCGGCTCCGCGAGCTCGGGCGCATCCAGCCGGCCGCTCGACCCGATGTAGGCGGCGACGGTCTCGGCCTCGGTCTTGACGACGAGCTGGATGTCGCGCTGCGTGCTCGAACGGGTGTGGACGTACACGGCTGCGGCGATGACGCCGTAGAGAGTCAGCAGCGTCGCTCCGAACCACCAGCCGAAGACGCCCTTGAGCGAGCGGGACCGCCGGCTCACGGGCTGCGCTCGCCCGGGCCGGAGGCGCCATGGCTGTCGGTGTTGCGGGCGCGGCGCCCGCTCGCACGCAGGACGTAGCCCATCCCCGGAACGGAGTGGAGGAGTCGGGGGGCCCCGTCCGCTTCGAGCTTGCGTCGCAGGCGCGCCACCATGACGTCGATGACGTTGCTGCGCGCTTCGTAGCGCTCGTCCCAGACGTGCTCGGCGATCTCGGAGCGGGTGAGCGTGGCGCCGGGATGGAGGAGGAAGTGCTCGAGCAGGGCGAACTCCTTCGGCGTGAGCTCGATCTCCCGGCCGCCGCGATGGACCCGCCGCGCGGTCCTGTCGAGGGCGAGGTCGGCGATCGCCAGGAGGCTCACCGGCTCCGCCGGACGGCGGCGAAGGAGGGCACGAATCCGCGCCAGCAGCTCCTCGAAGGCGAACGGCTTGGTCAGGTAGTCGTCCGCGCCGGCATCGAGGCCGGCGATCTTGTCGGCCAGCAGGTCGCGGGCGGTCAACGCCAGGACCGGGGTCGAGCGCCCCTCCCGCCGCCACTCGCGCAACAGAGCGAGGCCGTCGCCGTCCGGCAGCATCAGGTCGAGCAGCACCAGGTCGTACGGGTTCTCGATCACCAGATCGCGGGCGCGTCCGCAGGTCGAAGCGAGGTCGGCTGCGAAGCCCTCCTCGCGCAACCCTTTGGCGACGTGGTCGCCGAGCCGGTACTCGTCCTCCACGATCAGGATGCGCACGCACCCACTATAGCCAAAGCCGCCCGCTCCACCCCTACCACCCTTTCAGGGAACGACCTGGCTCGGTCGCGGCCGGCGCCACAGCTTCGAGGACGGCTGCTTCGAGGGCTGGTACTCTCTCCGGAGCTCTCGAGCCATGCCATTCAACTCTCCACGTTCCTCTCGCCGGCGATGGCGGTGGTTCCTCGGCGCCGGGGTGCTGGTGCTTCTCCTGCTGCCTTTCGGGTGTTCCATGCTCGGCCCGGCGTTCGAGCCCGCGATCGACACACCGGAGATGAGGGCGCGCGAGCTCAGCAGCCGATTCGTCGAGTCCGGTTCCGGCCGGGTGCACTTCGTGGTCGCCGGGCGCCGCGAACCCAACGCCCCGCGGGTGCTCTTCGTGCACGGATCTCCGGGCACCTGGGATGCGTGGCAGCGGTTTCTGGAGGATCCGGAGCTCGGCGCCGCGGCGCGCCTGATCGCCCTCGACCGGCCGGGATTCGGAGGATCAGAGCGCGGCGCAGCGGAGCCATCCCTTGTCCGCCAGGCGGCGGCGCTCGCCGCGGTGCTCGAGCGCGACGCCCTCCCAGGGGAACTGCCGGCCCGGCGGGCGATCATCGTCGGTCACAGTCTGGGCGGTCCGATTGCCGTCCGGCTGGCGATCGACCGCCCCGATCTGGTCGCCGCACTCGTGCTGGTCGCGCCGTCGATCGATCCGGCGCTGGAACGCCGACGCTGGTACAACATCGCCGGTGCGACCCGCGTGGTGCAGTGGTTCCTGCCCATCGACTGGACGATTTCGAACCGTGAGCTCTGGCCGCTCGAGAGCGAGCTCAGGGCGATGCTGCCGCGCTGGCCGGAGATCCGTTGTCCGGCAATCGTTGTGCAGGGTCTCGATGACGATCTGGTGCCGGCGGCGAACGCCCTCTTCGCGGAGCGCCAGCTTTCCAGAGGCGGCGTTCGGGTCGATCGCTACTCGGACGCGGGGCATTTCCTGCTCTGGCAGAGGCCAGAGACGGTGCGCCAACCGGTGCTCGAGCTGCTGGCGCGCCCCGGCATCGCCGACGCCGACTGAACTAGACTGCGCCCGGCGGTTCCGGGTGTGGAGGGGCGGGGCATGATGCGCAGCACGATCACGGTCATTGTCGGGATTCTCCTGGGCAGGCTCACCACCGGACTGCTGGGGATGGTCGGGCACGCCCTCTACCCGCCGCCCGCGGACCTCGCCCTCGAAGGCATGGACGAAGCCTGGCGGCAGTTCATGGCGGGGGCACCCACGGGGATGTTCCTCGCCCTGCTCCTGGCGGGCGCCGGCGGGGCCTTCGTCGGCGGCCTGGTGGCGGCCCTGCTGTCGGAGCGCCGGCGTATCCTGCACGCCCTCGCCGTCGGGGCGATCCAGACCGGCTTCGCCGCCGTCCAGTTCCAGATGGTCCCGCATCCGCTCTGGTTCACGGTTCTGGGCGTGACGGTGCTGCTGCCGGCTGCGGGCCTGGCGGGGCTTCTGGTCGGCCGCGAACCCGAACCGGCGTGAGCCTCGCAGGCTTCGAAGCGGGTGCTAGAATTCCCGCCCCATGACGCTCCCCATTCTCGATTCCAGGGCCGGATCCGGACCGAATTCGCAAGCGGCCTCCGGCCGCGCCGTAGCGCATGAGAAGCTCGACGACGTCGTCATCCGGTTCGCCGGCGACTCCGGCGACGGCATGCAGCTCACCGGCTCCCAGTTCACCAACACCTCGGCGCTCCTCGGCAACGACCTCGCGACCTTTCCCGATTTTCCGGCCGAGATCCGCGCCCCGCAGGGGACGCTCGCCGGGGTCTCCGCCTTCCAGGTGCGCATCGCGGACTACGACATCCACACCCCCGGTGACGCGCCCGACGTTTTGGTCGCGATGAATCCGGCGGCGCTCAAGGTCAACCTCAAGGACCTGAAGCCCAACGGCGCGTTGATCGTCAACCTCGACGAGTTCGACGAGCGCAACCTGAAGAAGGCCGGTTTCGATTCCAATCCCCTGGAAGACGACAGTCTCGCGAAGTACCGGCTGTTCAAGGTCGAGCTCACGACGCTGACGCGGCGGGCGCTCGAGGACAGCGGGCTCGACGCCAAGTCGCAGGAGCGCTGCAAGAACTTCTTCGCGCTCGGCATGGCCTACTGGATGTTCAGCCGGCCGATCGAGGGCACGATCCAGTGGCTGGAGAAGAAGTTCGCCGCCAAGCCCCAGCTCGCCGCCGCCAACATCCAGGTGATGAAGGCGGGCTACAACTATTGCGACATCACCGAGGTCTTCCACACCCGCTACGAGATCGAGCCGGCGAAGCTCCCGGCCGGCGTCTATCGCAACATCACCGGCGGTACGGCGATGGCGCTCGGCTTCATCGCGGCTTCGAGAAAGAGCGGGCTGCCGCTCTTCCAGGGCGCCTATCCGATCACGCCAGCCTCGGACCTCCTGCACGAGCTCGCGATGTTCAAGAACTTCGGCGTCACCACCTTCCAGGCCGAAGACGAGATCGCAGCGGTCTGCGCGGCGATCGGGGCGGCCTTCGGTGGCGCGCTGGCGATCACCTCGACCTCGGGACCCGGGCTGGCGTTGAAGAGCGAGGCGATGAACCTGGCGGTGATGGTCGAGCTGCCCCTGGTGGTGATCGACGTCCAGCGCGGGGGCCCCTCGACAGGATTGCCGACCAAGACCGAGCAGGCCGACCTCCTGCAGGCGATGTTCGGGCGCAACAACGAGTCGCCGCTGCCCGTGATCGCCGCCTCTTCTCCCGCCGACTGCTTCGCGCGCGCCATCGAGGCCTGCCGGATCGCGATCCGGCATATGACGCCGGTGGTTCTGCTCTCCGACGGCTACATCGCCAACGGCTCCGAGCCCTGGCGGCTGCCCGAGACCGCCGATCTGCCCGACTTCGGCGTCGAGTTCCACACCCGTGCCGAGGGCTTCCTGCCCTACCTGCGCGACCCGGCGTCGCTCGCCCGACCGTGGGCGATTCCCGGCACGCCGGGGCTCGAGCACCGCGTCGGCGGTATCGAGAAGCAGGACGGCACCGGCAACATCTCCTACGACCCGCAGAACCACGAGCACATGGTGCGCATCCGTGCCGAAAAGGTGGCTCGGGTCGCCGACATGATTCCTGATCTCGAGGTGCATGGCGAGCAGGAGGGCAAGCTCCTCGTGCTCGGCTGGGGCTCGACCGCCGGCGCGATCCATGGCGCGGTGAACCTCGCCCGCCGGCAGGGCGCGAAAGTCAGCCGCGCCCACCTCCATCACCTGAATCCGTTCCCGAAGAACCTCGGCGACGTCCTGTCGCGGTTCGAGACGGTCCTGGTGCCCGAGATGAACCTCGGCCAGCTGGCGCTGCTGCTGCGTGCGAAGTACCTGAAGGACATCGTGAGCTACAACAAGGTCGAAGGCAAACCCTTCTACCGCTTCGAAGTCCTGGCGAAGATCCAGGAGGTCTTGTCCGCATGAGTTTCGAGAGGCGTGGCGTCGACGCCGGCCGCGGCGCGAAAGGCTCGAACGAGGTGTTTGCCGACGAAGCGCTGTCGCCTTCGTCGCAGCGACGGTGCGGTCCTGGCTCAGGGCCGCTGGGAAAGTGATCTCATGACGATTGCAGCTGCGCCGCTCTCGAAGAAGGATTTTCAGACCGACCAGGAGGTGCGCTGGTGCCCGGGGTGTGGGGACTACGCGATTCTCTCCGCGGTGCAGGCGGTCTTTCCGGAGTTGGGGATTCCGAAGGAGCGCTTCGTCGTGGTGTCGGGCATCGGCTGCTCGTCGCGCTTCCCTTACTACATGAACACCTACGGCTTTCACACGATCCACGGCCGCGCCCCCGCGGTCGCGACCGGTCTCAAGATCTCGCGGCCCGATCTCGAGGTCTGGATCGCGACCGGCGACGGCGACGCGCTGTCGATCGGCGGCAACCACCTGATCCATACGCTGCGCCGCAACGTCGGCGTCAAGATCCTGATGTTCAACAACCGGATCTACGGCCTCACCAAGGGACAGTACTCGCCGACCTCCGAGGTGGGGAAGCGCACCAAGTCGACGCCCTACGGTTCGATCGACTATCCGTTCAACGCCCTGTCGGTCGCGATCGGCTCCGGCGCCACCTTCGTGGCGCGCTCGGTCGACATCTTCCAGGCGCATCTCAAGGAGACGCTCAAGGCCGCCGCCGCGCACAAGGGCACGGCGTTCGTCGAGATCTACCAGAACTGCAACATCTTCAACGACAAGGCGTTCGCCCCGATCACCGACAAGGAGTCGCGCGACGACGCGGCGGTCTACCTCGAGCAGGGCAAGCCCCTGGTCTTTGGCAAGGGAAAGAGCAAAGGAATCCGGCTCAACGGGACCGAGCTCGAGGTGCTCGACTTCGCCGCCGGCTTCGGCCCGGACGACTGTCTGGTCTGGGACGAGACGCGGATGAATCCGGCGATCGCCTTCATGATCGCCCAGATGGGACCCCCCAACTTCCCGACGCCGCTCGGCGTCCTGCGGCGCGTCGACGTGCCGTCGTTCGAATCGGGCGTCGTCGGCCAGATCGAGCGCGAGACCGAGCGCAAAGGTCCCGGGTCGCTCGACCAGCTCCTCCGGAGCGGCGACATCTGGACCGTCCACGAGGACGGCACGGTCTCCTGACCAGACCGCGTTCGAGCGCCGCCAGAGAAGTACCGGCCGCCGCTCTCGCGGCGGCGGGGGACCGCGACTGCAGCGTTTTCGACCAGCTCGGCGTCCAGAAGACGGCGACAGGTCATCGCTTCACCCTCTTCGCGCCGAAGGCGCAACGAGTCGAGCTCGCCCTCAACGCGGCGCCAGCGCACACTCCCTTTACCGAGCTTTTCGCGCTCCAGTCTTGCGGGGCTGCCAACGAAGCGAAAGGCTGCTGGCAAGGGGAGGTCGCGGGTCTGCCGAACGCCTTCGAGTATGCCTACCGGTTGGATGGCGGTCCGGAGCTGCTCGACCCCTACGCCCGCAGCCTGACCGGCGGGGAGGTCTGGGGGGACCGGTCCTCGGAGGCTGCCGGCTGGAAGTTCCGCCGGTATCGCAGCCTCTTTCAACCGGTCGCGGCCTTGGCGCCGGGCGTCGGGCGACCGCCCCGGCCGCAGATCGCCGATTCCGAGCGCGTGATCTACGAGCTGCATCTGCGCGGATTCACGCGCCACCCTTCCTCGGGCGTGGCCCACCCTGGAACCTACCTCGGCCTGATCGAGAAGATCCCCTATCTGCAGTCGTTGGGTATCACCACAGTCGAGCTTCTGCCGCTCCTCGAGTTTGACGAGACGGAGAACTTCCGGCGCAATCCGGTGACCGGCGAGCGGCTGCTCAACTACTGGGGCTACTCGCCGGTCTCGTTCTTCGCCCCCAAGGCTTCCTACGCCTCGGATGCGACCCCGGGCGCGGCACAGGCGGAGCTCATGACGATGATCGACGCGCTCCATGCCGCGGGGCTCGAGGTCGTCGTCGATGTGGTCTACAACCACACGGCGGAGGGCGGCGGGGGAGCGTCCGATCCGCTGCACTCGTTCCGTGGCCTCGCGGAAGAGACCTACTACCTGCGTGATCCGGCGACCCGCCGGCCGCTCGACGTCACCGGCTGCGGCAACACGGTCAACACGAACCATCCGGTGGTCCGCCGTCTGATCCTCGACTCGCTGCGCTTCTGGTCGGAGGAGATCGGCGTGGACGGTTTCCGCTTCGACCTCGCCTCGGCCTTCTATCGCGGTCTCTCGGGAGAGAAGCTCACGGCCTCGCCGCTCGCCGCCGAGATCGCCGCTGATCCTGTGCTCGCCGGTCGCCTGCTGATCGCCGAGCCGTGGGACGTGACCGGCTTCACTCCGCCGGCGGGATTTCCGCCGCCGTGGCGAGAATGGAACGGCGCCTTTCGCGATGATGTGCGGCGATGGGTGCGTGGAGACGAGGTCGCGCCGCGCACGCTCGAGCTCCGCCTCGCGGGCAGCCCCGATCTCTTTCCGCCCCCGCAGTCGCGCGCGGCGGCGATCGACTTCGTCACCTGCCACGACGGTTTTCCGCTCGCCGACCTGGTCAGCTACTCGACCAAGGCGAACCGTGAGAACGGCGAAGAGGACCGCGACGGCTCGTCGTTCAACCTGTCGTCGAATCACGGCGTCGAGGGGGAGACGAGCGCGCCGGAGATCCTGGCGACGCGCCACCGCCAGGTCGCGAACTTCCTCGCCCTGCTCCTGCTCTCCCGCGGCACGCCGATGCTCCTTGCAGGGGACGAACGCGGCCGCAGCCAGCGCGGCAACAACAACGCCTGGTGCCAGGACAACGAGATCTCGTGGCTCGACTGGAATCTCGCGGCCGGTAGGCGGGAGGCGCTCGTCCGCGGCCTGCTCGCGCTGCGCCGCGAGCTCGCCGACCTCGCCTTCGGCGAATGGTCGGAGTGCGCGGCATTTCATCCGCCTGCCGGTCCCGACGCCGGCCGCTCCGAAAGGGCGGTCCTGCTGGTGACACGCGACGAGACCGGAGGCCGCTCCGTCCTGTTGGCGCTCAATCCGGGCGCGGCGCCCGTCCGGTTCCCGCTGCCGCGCGCTGCCGCCGGCAAGCCCTGGCGCCTCGCCTTCGACAGTTTCGTCGAGGCCGCCGAGACGCACGCGCCGCCCGCGGAGCGGCCCCAGTTCGCTCCCGGGACCTCCGAGCTCGGGGTGCAGCCGCACTCGATCCGGATCCTCCTCGCCTGATCCTGCGCTCCGCGCCTCGAGCCAACGCTGGCGCTCTGGAAACGTCTGCCTCTTTGCACGGCCGGGCGGCCCGGGTGACCGGCAGCGGCGACGTCACCCTGCGCTCCGCCCAGTAGTCGTCTACCTCGCCGACCTCGTCCCCGGGCGACGCATGCGTCGCCCGCCAAGGAATCGGTGGTCGGTTGATCGGGCGCCGCGGGGCAGAAGCCATGGGCTAAGCTGCGCGCGGATGCGATCCGCTGGCGTGAGAGGTCACTGGCTCGGGATGGCGATCGCGCTGTGTGGCCTCGCGGCAGTGGCGTCGTTCTGGCTGCGCCCGCCGCAGGTCGTCCCGACGGGAGACGAACCCGACTACTACCGGGCGGCAGTTCACCTCGCCCGCAGCGGAGTCCTCTCGATTGCGCCAGTGAGCCTTGCGGCCCCGCCGCGCGACGCCTACCGCGAGCCGGGCTATCCGTTCCTGCTGGCGGCCTATTGGCGGCTCGCGCGGGTGCCGCTCACCGACGAGACGCCGGAGTCGTGGACCGTTCTGCCGGGCGCGGCGGCGCGCGGCATCGCCGTTGTCGGCGCGCTCCTGCTCGCGGCGACGGCCGCGGGGGCCGGCTTCGCCGCCCGCTTCGCTGGCGCGAGTGGGCGGGCCAGCCTGGCCGCAGCGGTCCTGGTCGTGGCGAGCCCGGCGCTGCGCCAGGCGGCGCTGGTCCCCGGTTCGGAGGGGCTTGCGGCGGCGCTGATGACGCTTGCCGCCTGCGGGCTGGCTGCAGCCGTCACCCGTTGTGGAGGCAGCGGAGTCGCCGGAGGTATCGGAGGTATCGGAGGCATCGGAGCCAGCGGAGCCGTCGCTCTCGCCGGCCTGGCTACCGGGCTTTCCCCGCTGGCGCGCGGCGCCGGAATCGCGCTCGTCCCGGTGGGGGTGCTGGTGCTCTTGCTGCTTCCGCGGAGCGTCTCCCTGCGCCGGCGCGCTGCGCGGGCGGGAGTGTTCGCGTGCATCGCGCTCCTGCCCGTGGTCTTCTGGATGACGAGAAACTCCCGCGCGACCGGGCACTTCGTGCTCGCGGACCGGGGTGGAGCGGTGCTCTGGACTCGGGCCGAGCTCGACCGGCAGATCGCGAACGAGGGGATCCTGCCGGCGATCTTTGCGTGGACGCCGCTCGAGTCGGCGCGGCGCGCCGGCGAACGCCGGTGGCCGGAAGCGACCTACTCGCGATACCAGTGGGAGGGCGAAGGGAACTACTTCACGCGTGCGATGCGCAGCTGGCAGGCGGCGCGGCGCGAGTCCGCCGATCCCCTCGCGGCCGATCTGGCTCTGGGCCGCGCGGCCGTGGGGGAGTTCCTCCGGCGGCCCGGAGATCACGCTCTCGCTGCGCTGGCCGTGGCCTGGCGGGGAGGATTCGCGGAACGTTCCCCCGAGCTCGCGGCGCCGTTCGACCTGACGTTCGCACTCGGCCTGCTCCTGGGCGGCGGCGTCTTCTGGATCGTCCTCGCGGCCGTTCGCGGCGGACGTGTCGTGACGCTCGTCCTGCTTGCCGGTCCGGTCACCCTGTTCGTCGTCCATGCGACCGCTACCGAGTTCCTGCCCCGATTCGGCGTACCCGGGCTGCCGTTGATCGCGGCGGCGCTGGCGGCGACGATTTCGCATTGCGGTGCGCTCGCGGAGCGCAGCCGAGGGGCGGACCATGACCCGAAGCGGACCGCGGATCCCGCCCGCGCCGGGTCGAACGAGCGTTGAGAGTTCCGCGCTGGCTCGCAGGGGTCGCGGGCCTCGGGGTCTTCTCCTGGGTATGGTTCCGTAACGCCTGGATCAACGACGACGCCTTCATCACCTTTCGGACGATCGAGCAGTTGCTGGTCGGCAACGGCCTGCAGTGGAATCCTCACGAACGGGTCCAGGCGTTCACCCATCCGGCCTGGCTCGGCCTGCTGCTGCCGCTGCGGGTGGCCGGTCTCCCTCTCGCTGCCGCGGCGTTTCTGCTCAGTTGGCTGGCCGTCTCCGCGGCACTGGTGTTGTCGTGGCGCACGGTCAGCGGCCGACCGGCAAGAGCCGGGCTCTTCGTTGCCGCGGTCGTCGGTTCGCGGGTCCTCCTGGACTACACGTCCTCCGGTCTGGAAACCCCGTTGTCGTTCCTGCTGCTCGTCGCGTTCGTGCACCTCGTTCTGCGCTGGGAACGCGGCGAGGGAACTGGCCGCAGCGGCGACAGCTGTGACAGTGGTGCCAGCCACGGGGTGACCCCCGTCTTCCTCGTGGCTTCGGCGCTCCTGCTGACGAGGCACGATCATGCGCCGCTGCTCGTGCCCGTCCTCGCTCTCCTCGCGGTGCGGCGCTTCAGGTTCAGCCGCGTCCGCTGCGGCGCCGAGATCGCTCTGGGCCTCTCGCCGTTCGTGATCTGGTCGCTGTTTGCGTGTCTCTACTACGGTTCCCCGTTCCCGAACACCGCGCTCGCCAAACTGGGCGCCGGCGTCCCCCGAAGCGAGCTCTTCGCGCAAGGTCTGCACTACGTACGGGCGACGGCCACGTGGGATCCGCTCTGGATTCCCCTCCTGATCGGCGGCGGTTTCGCGGCGGCGCGCAGCGCGCCGCTCGGCCGGGCGCTCGGCATCGGCGCCGCTTTGCACATGAGCTATGTGACTTCGATCGGTGGCGATTTCATGGTGGGCCGATTCTGGGTACCGGCGGCGGTCGTGGCGCTGGTCCTTGCGGTCGTCGAGCTGCCCGACCGGGTCGTGCGTGGCAGTCTGGCCGGCGTCCTCGTCGTCGGCCTCTTCTGGCCGCAGTCGGCGCTCTGGAGCGACCGCGACCATGTACCGAGCTGGCCGGTGGGCGCCCCGGGCATGTCCGGCATTCGCGACATGAAGGGCGATCTGCCGGGATCCGAGTGGCTCTCCGCGCTCCTTCGCGACGGCTGGCCCGCGCCGATGGTCGAGCCGCTCACTCCGCCCAGGGTCATCGGCATTCTCGGCCGGCCGGGCTTCCGGGCACACCCGCGCCAGATTCTGGTCGACCGCTATGCACTTTCCGACCCGTTTCTCGCGCGCCTGCCGTACGAGCCGCCCTGGGAGATCGGGCACCTTCGGCGGCACGTTCCGGAGGGCTACCTCGAGAGTCTCGCGGTGGGTGAGAACCGCCTGCGGGATCCCGCGCTGGCCGGGCTCTACGACGACGTGCGCCTCCTGGTCTCCGCGCCGGTCTTCGACCGCGAGCGTTGGCGCAGCGCGCTACGACTGGCTCGGCGCGATGGCGTCGGTCGGCAGAAGGACGTGCGATGCCCGCTCCTCAGCGTCCGGTTGTCGGGCATCGACGGGGGGAGGTTGGTCGAAGCACCAGTTCTGTCTCCCTCCGTCGAGGTCCTGGACCGCAAGCTCTTCCTTCGAGGTGTAGCCGCGCTCGGCGAACGCGCGCGGATGTGGCAGCTCGAAGTGTCTGTCGAGCCGTTGCCCGCCCGCGCCGAGCTTCGCTGCGTGGCTTCAGCTTCGAACGCAGCGCTCGATCTCGAGGTCGAGCTCGTCTATGAGGACTCAGCGCGAGCGAGCCGCGCGGCCGCGAACGGACCTTCCCTGGACCTCGTCCTCGCAGCGCCCACCGCTCCCGACGGCTGAGGCAGCCGACTTCCCGAGTCAGGGCGCGACGGCCGACCAGCGGCCGGTGTCCGAGCTCTCGAAGCCGTCGTCGAAGAGGTTCGGCCCTGCCGTCGCCGCGGCGATGTGGATTGCCTTCAGGCCGGGCCGGTCGATGCCGGTGCCGTTCGTCGGGTCCGGAAGGACGACCTCGGTCGAACCGGCCATCGCCGTCGAGGTGAAGCGCAGCCGCCCGTTTTCGTAGGCGACGATGATCGTCCCGTCCTCCTCGAGATCGATGTCGGTAGGCACGAAAGCGGAGAGGTTGAGGAAGCCCAGCGATTGGCCGGAAGCGTTGAAGCGCTCCAGCCGGCCGCCGCAGCGGACGCCGAACATCTCGCCGGTGGCGTCGGCGGTGATGCCGCAAACGGTGAAGGCCGTGCCCGGGTTGGCGTCGTCGTCGAGCACGATCGGTCCGCCGACCACGTCCAGGTTCGGCGTGCTCGGGTCGAAGACGTCGACCGTGAACTTGTCCAGCCGCAGGGCATAGAGCAGGCCGTTCCAGCCGACGTTGAGGTCGATGTAGGTGGTCGAGGTGGAGAAGCGAGCGACGCTGAAGCCGTTGGCGGTGTCGAAGCGGACGATGCCGCGGTCGTCGCCGTTCCTCAGCATGTCGGTAGCGAACACGTAGTCCCCGTGAAGCGCCACACCGCCGTAGGCGTGCGAATCGCTGGGCGACTCCCAGATGCTCCAGCCGGGTACGGGATGATGCTCCCAGGTGCCGGCCCGGGTGTCGAAGACCGAGAGCTGGACGACGTCGAGCGCGCCGGCGCCGGTGCCGGTGCCGTTGAAAATGTAAAGCCGCCCGTCGGGGCCCATGACCGCGTCCCGGACGACCTCGGCGAAAGCGTGAAGCCCGGTAGGACTCGTGCTGGTGCCGAGCATGACCGGAAAACTCTCGCGCAGAGCGCCGGCGCGGGTGAACTCGAAGAGCCGGTTGGTGCGGACTACGACGAGGTTCTCGGCCGAGATCCAGGCCTCGCCGACCGTCCCGAGCGCGGCGTTGAGCGTGCCGTGCAGAGCGGGCGTGGCGCCCTCGCAGTGCTGATCGAACGAGGCCGTGAACCGCAGCGGCCAGCCGTAGTAGTCGTAGAGGAGCGAGTTCACCTGGAAGTCGCCGGTGACGGTGTTGCAGCCGGAGAAACCGTGGCCGACGTCGAGCCCGGGAGTCGCTGCTCCGCTGCTGATGCAACGCACGGCGCTGGGGAAGCTGCCGCTGGCGAGCAGTTGTCCGGGCCCCGAGGGCGGTTCGAAGCAGAAGTTCCACTGGTTGTTCTGCAACTGGTTGAAGATCAGGTCCACGCCGAGTCCGCTGTTGCGCTTCAGCCGCCACGGCCCGTTGGCCGAGGTCACCGTTCCCGAACCCCCCTGGCCGATCGTGTCCCCGGGGTCGGAGGTGTAGGAGAAGGTCACGGTCGGCACCGTCAGGCGCTCCTCCTCCTGGGCGGCGAGCGGCACGGTGGCGACGACGAGGAGCAGTGCGCCGGCGGTTCTTGGGCCCATCCGAAGACTCCGTTCTTTCACGCTCGAGCGGCGCAGGGGCGCCGATCGAACGTCCTGGATTCGAGGTCGCGATCGAACACCCCGCCCGGTCGCGGCCGGCGAATGGATCGAATTCCGAGCTTCTGGGGATTGTACGAGCAGGAAGCTCCCGGGTTTTCCCGCCTGGGCGCTGGGCGAGCGCGCCCGGGTCTGCCGGCCGAAGTCCGCTAGGGCGCGGGCGCCGGCGCGGCCGATGCGAGCGCTTCGAGCTCTTTGCGAATGGCCGCCAGCGTGCGCTCGGAGACCTGGCCGGGCGGCAGCGCCCGGGCCTCGGCCAGGGTCGAGTCGAGAGTGGCGCGCGCCGCGATGCGGTCCCCACTCTCGTCCTCGATCTTGGCGCGGGTGCGCAGGATCCCGAGGCGGCGCGGGCCGTAGGCTCTCGCCAGGGCGCGATCGGACGCGGCGAGGGCGCGCGGGAACTCCTTCATGGCGCGGTAGGCCACGGCGAGCCGTGCGGGCGGGTTGTAGTCGCCGGGGAAGTCGCGCTCCGAGGCCTCGAGCATCGCAATGGCGCGCTGCGGCTCGCCGATCTCGAGGTAGGCGGAGAGGCGATGCGAGTCGAAGACGGCGCGGGCCGCCGGAGTCGGTGCCTGGGCTGCGGCGCGCTCGAGCAGAGCGATCCACTCTCCGGACAGTCGCTTCTTGCCGATCTCGTCCTTGGCATCCTCGCGGGCGCCGATGAGCGAGATGTAGAGGCCCGAGCGATCGTCGTCAGCGATACCCAGAGCGGGATCGTCGAGCGCCGCACGTGCGGCCCGCTCGAGGTCGGCGATCGCCGCGCTGCGCCCGGGAGCGGTCGCCGCGAGCCCGACCGCGCAGTCGAGTCCGACTGCCGCGACCGAAGCCGAGGATGGCGTGCCGGCGATCCGGGGCAGAAGCTCGCGCGCCGCGCCGGCGCACTCCGCACCCCGGTCCGCCTTCTGCAGGGAAAAGAGATAGGCGTCGGCGACGCGCGGCAGCGGCGTCCACGGCGTGGGGGCGCGCCCGATGACCGCGGCGTAGGCGGTCGCCGCCTTGTCCCAGGCGGCGGCGCCATAGAGCCGGTCGGCCTCTTCGAGGCCTCCCTGCAGGCTCGCTGCTTCGGCGGCACCCGGCGCTGCGGCATCCGGCGCCAGGCTCTTGCCGGCCGCCGGCGCCCGCGCCTCTTCGAGGAAACGGACGAGCTGCTCGATCGTGGCGCTCCCGGTCCAACGGAAGGTCACGGTCTCGGTCCGCGGGTCGATGACGTACATCGAAGGCCAGGCTCCGACCGGGAACTTCGCGACCGTCGCGGCGTTGCCCGGCTTTTCGGTGTCGATCGCCAGCCAGACGAAGCGTTCGGCGAACGGCGCGAGCTTCGCATCCGTGTAGACGTAGGCCTGCATCGAGCGGCAGCTGTGGCACCAGGGAGCCCAGGCCTCGAGGAAGATCGGCAGATTCCGGGCGCGCGCCTCGGCGAGCGCTTTCGGATAGTCGTCGTCGATGAACGGCACCGCGGCGCTGGCGGCGATGGCAACAGCGGAGATCGGGACCGAGAGGAGGAGGGCGGCGAACGCGGCGAGACGCGCAGTGCGATACATGTTCGAACGTTAACACCCATCTCCAGGCGGATTCCCACCTGCGATGGCCACCGGCTCCCGCGAGCGGCGCCCGCCTCGGCCCCGATCCTCCTCGACGGCAGTTGCGACGGTGACGCCGGTGGCCCGGTAGGAGGCTGCTCGGTCAGCTCTTGGCAGCGGCCGCGGAGGTGATCGCCTGGGCGCGGGCTTCGAGGGGCGCCGCGCCGGCGTCGTCGCCACGTGCCTTCAGCGTCTTCGCCAGGTTGGTGAGCGCTTCGGCGACCGCGGCGCTCTCCGCCCCCGCGACCTTCTCGAATCCGGCCAGAACCTGCCGCTGCAAAACCTCGGCCTCCTCGAAGCGCTTCTGGAGGAAGATCTGTCGCGCCAGGTTCGCCGTAACCTGCCAGACGAAGTGGTGTTCCTCGCCCAGTTGCTCACGGAAGAGCTCGAGGACGCTCCGCATCTCGCGCTCCGCCGTGGCGTGATCGCCGCGCCGCGAGGCGATGAGAGCCAGGCCGTTCTTGCATTTGCCGACCTCGAAGTGGCGCGGATTGATCGCCGAGAAGATCGCCAGGTGCTCGCGGTAGAGCGCCTCCGACTCGTCGAGGCGGCCGCGATCGAGGAGGAAGAGTGCATAGAGCTGAATCGACTGGCCGGTGACCGGGTGGTTGTCGCCCAGCTTCGCGCGGCGAATCTCGAGTCCGCGGCGAAGCAGCCCCTCGGCCTCTTCGTGGTGGCCCTGGGTGTCGAGAACGTGACCGAGATTGACGTAGCTCGCCGCTGTGCTGGGGTGATCGGTTCCGAGGCGCTTCTCGAAGACGGCGAGGGCGGAGCGATTGGCCGCTTCGGCCTCATCGAGCCGCCCCAGATCCTCGAGCAGGACGGCGAGGTTCCGCAGGTGGGTCGCTGTCGGCAGCGCGTCGTCGCCGAGCGCCGCGCGATAGGCCTCCCAGACCTTGCGCTGGCCGACCTCCGACTGGACGGCCCGGCCCCTCCAGAAGAGCATCTCGCTGTATTCGCTCCGCACCCGCGCCAGCATCAGACTCCCGGGAGGTTCGCTGACCTCCAGCGTTCGCACGGCGCTCGTGAGCGCCTTCTCGGCCTCGTCGAGCCTGCCCTCGGCGAGCCGCACCGAGCCGAGGGTCGCCGTGGCGCTCGCGATGGCGGGGTGGCCCGCCGGAAAGAGTCCGCGGCGAAGTTCGAGCGCGGCGCTGGCGTAGCGCGCGGCGGCGTCGAGCTGACCGAGCGTCTTCTCGATCCGCGCCACCGCTTCGAGCAGGTCGGCGCGGATCTCCGGGTCGCGGCCGAAGCCTGCGGCATCGATCTGCCGGCCGGCCTGCTCGATCAGCTGGCTCGCCGTGGTCGTGCCGCCGATGCCGTAGTCGGGGCTGGCGATCTCGAAGGAGGCGACGAGGAACTCCTTCACACGCTCGGCCCGCGCGGCGTTGGATTCCGCCCTTTGGGCGTTGGCCTCGGCGCGGACCGCGTTCGCCGCCGCACGCCGTGCCTGCCAGAGCGCCGCCGAGAGGCCGGCGGCCAAAGACAGCATCGCGAGTGCGGCGGAGATCACGCCCACTTTGTGTCGCGCGACGAACTTCCGCGTGCGGTAGAGACTCGAATCGGGGCGCGCTCGCACCGGTCGGCCGTCGAGGTGGCGGCGGAGGTCGTCGGCCAGCGCGGTCGCCGACTCGTAGCGCCGCCCGGGCTCACGGGCGAGGGCCTTGAGCACGATCGTGTCGAGATCGCCCATCAGCAGGCGCGCCCGGCGTGTCTCACCGGCCTCCGCAGCCGCCTGACTCGGCCGCGTCATGGTCTCGCGTTCGAGCTGGTCGGTGAGCGCCACCGCCGAGCTCCCGGAACGGTCGTGGGGGAGTCGCCCGGCAAGGAGCTCGTAGAGCACCACGCCGAGAGCATAGACGTCGGTCGCCGTGGTCACCGGCTCACCGCGAATCTGCTCGGGAGCGGCATAGGCCGGGGTGAGGGCGCGGGCCTCGAAGTGGGTGCGATCGCCGGGATCTCCAGCATCGTCCGAGAGCAGTTTGGCGATCCCGAAATCGAGCAGCTTGACCCGTCCCTCGCCGTCGACGAGGATGTTCGAGGGCTTGAGGTCGCGATGGACGATGAGGCTCCGATGCGCCACCGCCACGGCGTCGGCGACCGCGATCAGCAGCTCGAGTCGGGTGCGCAGTGAGGCGCCGTGCGCCCGGCACCACTCGCCGAGGGCCTCGCCCTCGACCCGTTCGAGAGCAAAGAACGGCCGCCCGTCGGCGGCGATGCCGCCGTCGAGGAGGCGCGCGATATGGGGGTGCTCGAGGCGGGCGAGAATCTGCCGTTCGCGCAGGAAGCGCCGGAGGACCTCTTCGGAGTCCATGCCGCGTTTGAGGAGCTTCAGCGCCACGATCTGGTCGAACTGACCGTCCGCGCGCTCGGCCTCCCAGACTTCACCCATGCCGCCGCGTCCGAGCAGGGCGCGCAAACGATAGGGCCCGACCCGCTCTCCGGGGGCCGCGCTCGATGGGACGCGCCCGTCGAGCGCCTCGCCGACGATCTCCGGAGCGAACTCGCCGACGCCCCCGTCGAGGAACTTCTCGCCGGCGGAGTGGTCAGCGGCAAAGAGGTCCACGACCACTCTGCCGAGCTCCGGGTCGCTGGCGGCGAGCTCTGCGAGCGCCGCCGCGCGCGCGCCCGGCGGCAGGTCTGAGAGCTCCTCGAAGCGGCGAAGTGCGGTCGCGAAGCGGCCGGGGTCCGGTCGCCTCACCGCGCGAGACTCTCGAGCGACGTCCTGTTGCTGGTCACCAGGCGGGAGGCTACCAGACGCGGACGCGGGCCTCCGGGGCGAGGTAGAGGCGTGCCGTCTTCGGCACCTCGAACGCCTTGTACCAGGCGTCGACGTTGCGCACCGTGTCGGCGCGGTACTCGCCGGGCGCATGGCCGTTGGTCAGCAGCGAGCTGCGCAACGCCTCCGGCCGCACCTTGGAACGCCAGATCTGGCCGAACGAGAGGAAGAAGCGCTGGTCGCCGGCGAGGCCCTGCGCCGACGGTCCCTCCTTGCCGCCGTAGACGGCGCGATAGCCATCGTAGGCGGCGGCGATTCCGGCGACGTCAGCGATGTTCTCCGACAGGGTGAGCTTGCCGTTGACTCGGCTTCCCGGGAGCGGCTCATAGGCGTCGTACTGGGCCGTCAGACGCTCGGCCGCAGCCTGGAAGTGCTTCAAGTCCTCGTCGGTCCACCAGTTGGCGAGGCGGCCGCCGGCGTCGAACTGGGCGCCCTGATCGTCGAAGCTGTGGCTGATCTCGTGGCCGATGACGACGCCGATGCCGCCGTAGTTCTGCGCCGGGTCCGTTCTGGCATCGAAGAACGGCGGCTGCAGGATCGCCGCGGGGAAGTTCATCGCATTCTGCAGCGGCAGATTCACCGCGTTGACCGTCTGCGGCATCATCCGCCACTGGGTCTTGTCCACCGGCTGCGCGAGCTCGGCGAGGGCCGAGGTGTAATCGAAGAGCTCCGAGCGCACGGCGTTGCCGAAGGCGTCGTCGCGCCTCACGACGAGGCCGCTGTAGTCACGCCAGCGGTCGGGGTAGCCGATTCCGACGTAGAGCGTGTCGAGCTTGGCTTTGGCCTTGGCGCGCGTCGCCGGCGACATCCAGTCCAGATTGTCCACCCGCTTGCCGAAGGCGACGACGATGTTCTGGACCATCTTCTGCGCCTCCGCCTTGGCCTCGGGCGGGAAGTACTTCGCAGCGTAGAGCTTTCCTACCGCCTCGCCCAGGGCGCCGTTGGTCGCATCGACGGCGCGCTTCCAGCGGTCGCGCAGCTGGGTGGCGCCGGAGAGCGCGGTGCCGTAGAAGGCAAACTTCTGCTCGACGAACGCTTTCGAGAGCAGCGGCGCGGCACGGTCCACGGCGCGGAAGGCGAGGTAGTCCTGCCAGGCTGCGAGCGGCTCGGAGTTGGCCAGGGCGGCGATGCCGGTGACCGCGCCCGGGTGCCAGACCATCAACGCGCTCACCTTCGCCCCCTGGGCGCCGAGCCCGGCGGCGTCGAAGAAGTCCGGCCACGAGAGGCCGGGCGCCCGGGTGGGGAACTCGGCGAGCGGCCAGCGGTTGTTGGCGCGCTGCACCTCCATCGACTCTGTACGTGTCGCGTGCACGGTGGCGATCTTGGCCTCGAGGGCGTAGATGCGGTCGGCGCGCCCGGCGCTCTCCCCGGGCCGGCTGAGTCCGGCGAGCTCGAGCATGCGGGCGATGTGGGCGCGGTACTTGGCCTGGAGAGCGGCGCTCGTCGCGTCGGTGGCGGTGTAGTTGTCGCGGTCGGGCATTCCGAGGCCGCCCTGGAGGAGATAGGCGGCATTCTTCGCCGGATTGTCGAAGTCGGGCGAGACCCAGAGCCCGAACAGCCGGTCGGTGTGGAAGTTCGTCATGTTGAGCGGGTCGACATCGGCGCGCAACTGGGCGCCGAGGAAGCGCGCGAGGGCCGCCTTGTCGGCGAGCGCGGCGATGGCGGCGAGCTCGGGCTCGATCGGCTTCCTGCCCTTCGCCTCGATGGCGGCTTCGTCCATGAACGCCAGGTAGGAGTCGCCCACTTTGCGGGCGTCGGCGTCAGCCGAACTGGCGCCAGCGCCAGCGGCCTCCTGGATCAGCTCCTGGGTGCGGCGATTGGCCTCCTCGGCGAGGACCGCGAACGAGCCCCAGGCGGCGCGGTCGGCCGGGATCTCGGTCGTCTTGAGCCAGGTACCGTTGGCGTGGGCGAAGAAGTCGTCCCCCGGCGCGACGCTGCGGTCGATGCCGGCGAGATCGATGCCGGGCTCGGCCGGCGGTGCGTCGGCAGCCCGCAGGCCGGCCGAGGGCAGGAGGAGAGAGAGAGCGACGAGCCCGAATGCCGGCAGGCGGTGGGGTCGGAAGGGTCGGCGGCGACGGTGCGGGCGGCTCGCGGGGGAGAGAGTGGAGAGAGGCTCGGTCGAAGTGGGCATGCTGGACATTATTGCAGCGCTCACGCGCCGCCGGGGAGACCGGATCGGAGTTCGCATGAGTCTATCTACGGCCAGTGAGGCGCGGAGTTTTCGCGCTCTCCCCGCGCCTGTAGGATCACGCTTTCCCGACGGAGACGAGCGATGGGGCGAATCGAGGAGAAGATTGCGGAGTCGGGTCTCATCCTGCCACCGGCGCTGGTGCCGCCCGGGGGCGTCGCGCTGCCTTTCCGCTTCGTCCATCTGCAGGGTACCCGCGCGTTCATCTCTGGTCACGGGCCGCTCGCGGCGGACGGCAGCGTTGCCTTGCCGGTCGGCAAGGTCGGACGGGAGCTCACCCTCGAGCAGGGTTACGCCGCCGCCCGGCTGACGGGCCTCGCGATCCTCGGCAGCCTGCAGCGCGCCCTGGGCGACCTCGACCGCATCCGCGCCTGGGGGCGGATCTTCGGCATGGTGAACTCGGCGCCCGGTTTCCACCGCCAGCCGGCGGTCATCAACGGATTCTCCGATCTCATTCTCGACCTCTTCGGTCCGGAGGTCGGCGCCCACGCCCGGAGCGCGGTCGGCATGGCCGAGCTGCCGTTCGACATCCCGGTCGAGATCGAAGGCGAGGTCGAGATCGACGGCTGATCCGATCCCGCGCTCGTCCCGCGGCTTGCTGTCCCCTGGCTGTGGCCGATGGCGGTTACCCTCGAGGAGGCTCTCCTCATGCGTACCTCGATGGCGCTGTCCTGCCCGGCTCTCGTCCTGCTCCTGGCCACTGCGGTCGCGGCGGCCGATGGCGATCTCGACCCCACTTTCTGGGGTGATGGCCAGATCTACCTCAGCGGAACCGGGACGTATGACGTGAGCGCGGTCGTCGTCGCGCCGGACGATCGTGTCGTCGTCGTCGGGACCCGCCATCCCGATACCGGTGGCTCCGAATGGTACTGGCGCGCCCTGGCCGACGCCTCTCCCGGAACGGGGAGCACCTGCTACTTTCCCCCGCCTGGAGGGGCAAGCCAGGGGCGGGCCTACGCGGCGGCGTTCGACCGGTTCGGCC
This sequence comes from Thermoanaerobaculia bacterium, assembly GCA_018057705.1. Lineage (NCBI taxonomy): Bacteria > Pseudomonadati > Acidobacteriota > Thermoanaerobaculia > Thermoanaerobaculia bacterium. Next base: position 127,142 of record JAGPDF010000005.1, read on the forward strand.
GCCTGCTCGTCGCCGGCTCGGCCCGCTACGGCTCGGATCGGCTGGCGGTGGCGCGCTTCTCGTTTCCGGATTGCACGCTCGACACCTCCTTCGACTCGGACGGCTTCTGGACGCTCGACATCCCCGGCGGCGCCGAATCCGTGCTCTCCCTGGCGATCGACCCAGTGGGCCGGATCGCGCTCGGCGGCTACCAGAACGACGGCACCGACAACGACATGGTCGTCGCGCTGCTCAACTTCTCGGGCGGCCTGCTCACCAGCTTCTCGGGAGACGGCTGGTTGACCCTCGATCCCTCGGGTGCGGAGATCGACGACGTCGTCATCGGAGTCGCCTTCGACGCGAGCTCCAAGGTGATCGCTGCCGGGTCGACTGCCTACGGCACGAACGGTACGAACGGGGACTGGGTCGTCGCTCGCTTCACCCTTGCGGGGGCGCTCGATCCGGGCTTCGACGGCGATGGTCTGGCGCGCATCGCTTTCGATCTCGGCGGTTCGACGGCGCGCAACGACATGCTCTTCGGTCTGGCACGCGATCCGAACACCGGCAAACTCCTCCTCTGCGGCTCGGCGCAATCGGCCACCGACGCCGAGCTCGCCATCGCACGATTGTTGCCGGACGGCGCGCTCGACACGACCTTCTCGGCCGACGGCAAGGCCCATCACGCGCTCGGAGGAGGGCAGATGCGCCTTACAGGGATCGGCGTCGACGGCCTGGGCAGGGTGCTCGCGGCCGGCTACCGCGAACCGTCGGCAAGCGACGCCGACCTGCTGGCCGTGCGGTATACCGAGAGCGGCGCCCTCGACAGCACCTTCTCCGGCAACGGCTGGACGATCGTGCCGTTCGACATCGGTCCGACGGTCTACATCGACGACTACGGCCAGGCCATGACTTTCCAGGCCGGCAGGCTGGTCGTCGCGGGCGAGGTCGTCATCAATACCGACTCCGAATTTCGGGCCGGCCTCGCCCGCCTGGACGCCAGTCTGATCCTCGCCGACGGCTTCGAAAGCGGCGCTGCTGCCCAGTGGTCGGCGTCGCTCGGCTTCCCGGTGCAGTAGAGCGCCGAGGGGATGGACGGAGTCGGCCGGCGTCCCCCAGCGCGAGTGGACTCGGGGTTCAGAGCCCCGGCAGGCGGTGCTGGGCCCCGACGGCGTGACGCTCTTCGTGGGCGAGCAGCCACTTCTTGCGTTCGAGGCCGCCGCCGTAGCCGATCAGGGCGCCGGTCTTGCCGATGACCCGGTGGCAGGGGACGACGATGCTGATCGGATTGCGGCCGTTGGCGAGGCCGACGGCGCGTGCCGCCTGCGGCAGGCCGATGCGCTGGGCGAGCGCGCCGTAGCTCTCGGTAGCGCCATACGGAATGTCGAGCAGCGCCCGCCAGACCTTCTGCCGGAAGAGCGTGCCTTCGGGGGCGAGCTCGAGGTGGAACTCCCGCAGCTCGCCGGCGAAGTAGGCCTCGAGCTGCCGCCGCGCCTCGCGGAACGGGCCGTCGTCCGGACGGGTGCCGGTGGGAATCCCCTCCGGGTGTTTCCTGGTCGCCATGAAGATGGCCGTGATCGCCGTGCCGTTGCCGCACAGCAACAGCGGCCCGATCGGGCTCGGCATCGAGGAGCGATACGTATTCTCCGTGACAGTCATCTCATCCAGCCCAGCCAGCGCGACCGTCTCAGGGTGCGTCCGCGCGGTCCGCCTACTGCGCCAGGACCTTGATCGTGCGGCCGACGAGATCGAGCATGCGCCGCAGCTGGTCGTAGTCGGTGTGCTTCATGCGGATCCAGGCGTTGGCCATGTAGCCGCCCTCGACGCCGCCGGTCGGGGAGCCCGGCGGCGGCATGTGTGAGTCGATGATCCAGTCGCCGTAGGCCTGGTAGACCTGCTCGAGGCCCTCGTAACCGGAGATCCGGCCGTCGCGGTTGGGGCGCAGGGCAATCATGCCGGCGGAGTAGCGGCGCGAGGTCTGCTGGCCCGGGCGGCCGTGGACGACGGCCATCGCCCACTCGCGGTAGATGTCGAAGTCGTTCGCCGCGGCGTAGAGATCCCAGACGCCGACTCCCGGCGGGCGGCAGCCGATCTCGGAGAACTTGAGCCCCTTGGGGCCGAAGAACCACTCCATGTGGGTGGGTGAGGTGGTGATGCCCAGCGCCTCGATGACCTTCTGCCCCATCCGGCGCAGGTCGTTGTAGCCCGGCGCGTCGACGCGATTCGTAGTGACGATCTGGGGCGAGATCCAGCGGGTACGCATCGCCTCGAGGACGTTCGGGTAGTAGTGCGAGATGAACTCGTGCACGACGCGGCCGCCGATCGAGATCGTGTCGTAGAAGCCCTCGTGGCCCTCGATGAACTCCTCGGCGGCGACCGAGGCACCGCGGTCGATTCCCTGGTCGACGATGGCGCTCTCGAGCTCGCGATCGTTGTCGACGCGCTGGGTGCCGGCGGCGCCGGCGCCGGCGCGCGGCTTGAGGATGATCGGGTAGCCGACCTCGGCGGCGAACATCCGCAGCTCCTGCGGGCTCGCGACGCCGCGCGACTGGGCGCACGAGACGTCGGCCTGTCGCAGCGCCTCCTTCATCGCCGGCTTGTCGCGGCAGAGGAAGGCGGTCTGCACGGTCGTTCCCGGGATGCCGGCCGCTTCGCGGACCTTGGCTGCCGGCAGGATGTGGGCTTCGACGGTCGCTTCCATGCGATCCACCCAGGCCTTCGCCTGCACGCGCCGCACCGCTTCGAGCATCGAGGGCTCGTGCACGACCGAGCGCACCTGCTCGTAGCCGACCATCCAGCCGCGCAACTCCTCGTCGATCGCCTCCCAGGGGCGCTCGCCGATTCCGGTGACCCGCGCGCCCACGGCGGCGAGTCCGCGCACGAACTCGCGCTGATTGAAAGGGAACTTCGGTTCCACGAAGATGACGTGCATGTTCTCTCCTTCGCGCGCTGGGCGAATGGACTCTCGAGCCGTCGGAACCATAGGATTCTAGCCCATGCCGACCGTCACCCTCCTAGGACCGCAGCGATTCACGCCCACTCTGGGAGAGGCGGTGTCGCGGGCCGGAGTCTCCGGCCGGCTGGCGTCCGTGACCGCCGGCTGGCAGGAGCGCGAAGCCGAGGATCTGGAGCTCCACGAGCACCTGGGCGAGCGCACCCTGAATCTCATGCTCTATGCCCGGAGCGAGGACGCCTTCGAGCGCGATCCGGAGCTCGCTTCCGGCTATCGCGAGCGCCAGGAGCGACTGCGCGAGCTGCAGGTTCTGTATCGCACCCGGCTCGGGTACGCACAGACGGCGCTGCGCGAGCTCGAGCTGCGCTCCGGCGACCCGGAGCTCCTGGCGCCCGAGCGCGAGTCGGCGCTGCAGGCGATTCGCGATCTCGACGAGCATCACCTCGGGCGGGTGGACGAATTGCATGCCGCTTTCGTCCATCGCTACCGTCCCGCCGAGCGCCCGGCGATCGAGCTGCACAGCCGCGAGATGGTCCGCCAGATCCAGAAGGTCGAGGGCCTGGCGATCGCCGGCGGCCACGTCGCCATCCTCATGAACCGCATGCGGCTGTTCGACCTCGACAAGAAGCTCGCGGGCAAAGCGGTCTTCGCCTGGTCGGCCGGCGCGATGGCGATCGCCGAACGGGTCGTGCTCTTCCACCACTCCCCGCCACAGGGCTATGGCAACACCGAGGTGCTCGAGCGCGGTTTCGGATTGGCGCGCGGCCTGGTGCTCTTCCCCCACGCCCGCCGGCGCCTGGCGCTCGACGACCGCCGGCGTGTGGCGCTGCTCGCGCGCCGCTTCGCCCCGGCGGTCTGCCTCGCGATGGCCGACGGCGCCTGGATGGCCCTCGACGAGCGCGGGCGCGCCGACCTGCCGTTCGCGGCGCTGCCGGCTTCCGGTGGCGCCGGCATGAGCCGGCTGATGCCGGACGGCGCGATCCTCGAGCTGGAGGGGGAGTGACGCTCGCCATCTCGCGGCTGCTCGCCGAAGGGGAGCTCCCGCCGGCGCGGATCGATGCTTTCCTCGCCGCTCATACCGTGCCGATCGTCGAAGGGCGGACGGTGACCTTTCTCTACCGCGGCGACGCCGACGCGGTCTTCCTGCAGCACTGGATTTTCGGCCTGCCTTCGGCGCAGCCGTTCGCCCAGATCCTCGGAACCGATCTCTGGTATCTGACGCAGGAGATCCCCGTGCGCTCGCGGGTCGAATACAAGCTCGAGGTGCAGCGCGGAGACGTCAGCCGGCTGATCCGCGACCCGCTCAACTCCCAGCTGGCGCACGACCCGTTCGGAGCGAACTCGGTCTGCCAGGGGGCCGACTACCGGATCCCGGACTGGATCTCCCCGGATCCCGAGGCGCGACCGGGGAAGCTCGAGTCGCTGCGGGTTCCGAGCGTCGTCCTCGGCGGCCCACAGGAGCTCCAGGTCTACCTGCCGGCGCGTTTCCGCACGACCCGGCGCTACCCCCTCCTCATCGTGCACGACGGCTCCGACTACCTGCATTTCTCGGTGCTCAAGACCGTGCTCGACAACCTGATCCATCGCCTCGAAGTGGCGCCGATGATCGTGGCCCTCACGCAGTCGCGGCAGCGGCTGCGCGACTATGCGGCGCAGGCCGACCACAGCCGCTACCTCGCGGAGGAGCTCGTTCCGGCGCTCGAAGCGCGCTATCCGCTGCAGAAGGGGCCGGCGAGCCGCGGCCTCATGGGCGCGAGCTTCGGCGGCGTCGCGGCGCTCGCAGCGGCGGCGCACTATCCGGGGCAGTTCGGCCGCCTCCTTCTGCAGTCGGGCTCGTTCGCTTTCACCGATATCGGGCCGAGCCGGCGCGGTCCGGCGTTCGAACCGGTGGTCGAGTTCGTGAACCGGTTCCGCGACGCGCCGAAGCGGATCTCCGAGCGCGTCTTCGTCTCCTGCGGCGTCTACGAGTCACTGATCTACGAGAATCGCTCCCTCGTGCCGATCCTGCAGTCGACCGGCATGGACGTCCACTACGTCGAGTCGTTCGACGGCCACAACTGGGAGAACTGGCGCGACCGCCTGCGCGAAGGCCTCTTCTTCCTCTTCCCCGGCCCCCTCTGGATGGTCTACGAGTAGAAGCGCCGAGCCCGCAGGCGTCGCGCCGCGCCGCCGGTGGGGGCCGGCGGGGCGGGCGCTCCCACCCATGTGAGCGGGGGAGGAACGCGGCCTTGACGCTAGGCTGATCCCCGGCGGGCAGAGTGCCCGGGAGGGGGGGCAGGTCGAAGAATGTTGGTCCTGACGTCGATCGGCGCCCTCGGCGGTCTGTCGCTGCTCCTGGTGACCCTGCTGGTCCTCGCGCACCGCAAGCTCCACGTCGACGAAGATCCGCGCATCGACGAAGTCGAGCAGATGCTGCCGCACGCCAACTGCGGCGCCTGCGGCTTTCCCGGCTGCCGCCCGTTCGCCGAGGCGCTGGTCACCGGCGCCGCCTCCCCTGGCAAGTGCAGCGTCTCGACCGACGACGGGCGGGTCCGCATCGCGGCCTTCCTCGGCGTCGACGTCGGGGCCGAGGAGAAGCGGGTGGCGCGCCTCGCCTGCGCCGGCGGTACGAACGTCGCCCGCAATCGGGCGCACTACGAGGGACTCGAGTCCTGCCGCGCCGCGGCACAGGTCGCCGGCGGCGGCAAGGGCTGTTTCTGGGGCTGCCTCGGCCTCGCCGATTGCGCGGTGGTCTGCGACTTCGACGCCATCCGCATGGACGCCCATTCGCTGCCGGTCGTGGACGAAGCGAAGTGCACCGCTTGCGGCGACTGCGTCGAGGCCTGCCCGAAGGATCTCTTTTCGATCCACCCGGTAAGTCACCGCCTCTGGGTGGCCTGTCGATCGCTCGAGGCCGGCGACGAGTTGCTGGCGGACTGCGAAGTCGCCTGCACCGCCTGCGGCCGCTGCGCCATGGACGCCCCGGGCCTCGTCACGATGACGAACAATCTGCCGGTCGTCGACTACACCCGGAGCCACGCTACCCAGGTACCGATCCAGCGTTGCCCGACCGGAGCGATCGTCTGGCTCGACCCGAAATCCGGCCCGGTGAAGGGCGCCGACGCGCGCAAGGTCCTTCGCCGGGGCGCGCTGCGCGATCTCCCGACCTGAGAATGCCGATGACCTCACGAACCGCCAGTTTCCGATTTCCGCTCGATATGACCGCACCCGATGGGAGGACCCGATGTCGGTGATGAAGATGGCCCAGGCAACGATCGAAAAGCTGACCGAGCGCTTCACCGAGAAGCGCGGCGATTTCAAATACCCCGGGACGCGCGCTGCGATGGACGGCAACACCGCGGTCATCGAGTGCGAGCGCGAGTCGAGCGACGCCGCCGGCGCCTACCCGATCACGCCCTCGACCCAGATGGGCGAATACTGGGCGGAAGCCGCAGCCTCCGGACACATCAACATCTCCGGCCGGCCGTTGATCTTCGTCGAGCCCGAGGGCGAGCACGCCGCCGCCGCGGTCACCGCGGGCCTTTCGATGACCGGCCTGCGCGCCGCGAACTTCTCCTCCGGGCAGGGCATCGCCTACATGCACGAGTCTCTCTACGCGGCGGTCGGAAAGCGCCTGACCTACGTGCTCAACGTCGGCGCGCGGGCGATGACCAAGTCGACCCTCAACGTTCACGCCGGGCACGATGACTACCACTGCGTCGACGACGCCGGCTTCTTCCAGCTGTTCGCCAAGAACGTGCAGTCGGCGGCCGATCTCAACATCATCTCCCACCGTATCGCCGAACTGGCCCTGAACCCGGGCATCATCGCGCAGGACGGCTTCCTGACCACCCATCTGATCGAGTCGTTCAAGGTTCCCGAGCGCGAGCTGATCGCCGAATATCTCGGGCTTCCCGAGGACATCATCGAGACGCCGACGCCGGCGCAGCGCATCCTCTACGGCGACACCCGGCGGCGCATTCCGCTGCTCTGGGACGTCGACAACCCGGTGATGGCGGGCCTGGTGCAGAACCAGGATTCCTACATGCAGAGCGTCGCCTCGCAGCGGCCCTACTTCTTCGACCATGTGCAGGGGCTCACCGACCGGGCCTTCGAAGAGTTCTACAAGCTGACCGGCCGGCGCTACGAGCGCGTCATGGGGTACCGCACCGAGGACGCCGACTATCTGATCCTCGGACAGGGGAGCGTCGTGCCCTCCGCCGAGGCGGTCGCCGACTACCTGCGCGAGACGCGCGGCATCAAGGTGGGTGTCGTCGACCTCGTGATGTTCCGCCCGTTCCCGTCCGACCTCCTCGGCAGGGTCCTGAAGGGCCGCAAGGGCGTCGCGGTGCTCGAGCGGCTCGACCAGCCGCTGGCGGTCGACCTGCCGCTGATGCGCGAGATCCGCGCCGTGGTGGCCCGCTGCCTCGAGAACGGCCGCGACCCGAAGCGTCTGGCGCACCCCGAGCTCGAGGTCTATCGCGAGCTCGCCGACGCCCCGGCGCTCTATTCGGGCTCGTTCGGCATGGGCAGCCGCGACCTGCAGCCCGAGGGGCTGGTGGCCGCGGTCGAGAACATGATGCCGGCCGGCAAGCAGAAGAAGATGTTCTACCTGTCGATCGACTTCCTGCGCGACAAACCGATCTCCCCCAAGCAGGAGGCCTATCAGCAGACCATCGAAGAGGCCTACCCGAACGTCCGCGAGCTCGCCATCCGCGGCTCCGAGAACCCGAACCTGATGCCCAAGGGGAGCATCTCCGTCCGCTTCCACTCGGTGGGCGGCTGGGGCGCCATCACCACCGGCAAGAACCTGGCGATGACGCTGTTCGATCTGCTCGGCTACCACATCAAGGCGAATCCCAAGTACGGCTCGGAGAAGAAGGGGCAGCCGACCACCTACTACCTGTCAGTGGCGCCGGAGCCGATTCGCATCAACTGCGAGTACTTCTTCGTCGACGTCGTGATGTCCCCCGACCCGAACGTCTTCCACCACACCAACGCCCTGGCCGGCCTCAAGGAGGGCGGCGTCTTCATCCTGCAGACCGAGCAGACCGCGCCGGAGAAGGTCTGGCAGGAGATCCCGCCGCTCTTCCAGCAGAAGATCCTCGACCAGAAGATCAAGGTCTTCTACCTCGACGCCTTCAAGATCGCCCGCGAGGAGGCGAGCGACACCGAGCTCCAGCTGCGCATGCAGGGCATCGCCTTCCAGGGCGCCTTTTTCGCCGCCTCGCCGCTCAAGGAGCAGGCCGGCCTCGACGACGCCACGCTCCTCAAGGCGATCCGCGACCAGCTGCAGCACAAGTTCGGCGCCAAAGGGGCACGCGTCGTCGAGGACAACATGCGCGTCGTCCAGCGCGGCTTCGACGAGGTCCGCCCGATGCCGCACTTCGCGGTCTCCGTTCCGGTCGCCGGCGATCGCGTCGCCGGCAGCGAGCCGAAGATCCCGGTGATGGTCCGCGAGCTGCCGAAGAGCCAGGCGGCGATCTCCGACGTCCATCGCTTCTGGGAGCAGACCGGGAGCTTCTACGCCCGCGGCATGGGCAACGACAGCATCACCGACCCGTTCATCG